>DATEDY010000019.1:0-14698 GCA_035281405.1 Flavobacterium sp. | reverse complement strand
CTGTTATCTGCTTTGTTCCAATTATAAAAAGCTTGTTTCTTCTGGTCAGACAAAATCATTACTTTATTCTTTTTCATCAAAACCAATTTTCTATACGTTCCTACTAATGCTCTTTCTTCAAAATTCTTGTCAAAAACATTTTTACCAAAAAAATCAGACTCATAGTTCCAATTTAATAATGAAAAGAAAGTAGGAAACAAATCGATTTGGGAACACTGCTTATTAACCTTCTGATTCAATTCGTCTGGAAGATTCACAATAAAAGCAGGTATATGATAATTAGCCACATCAATTTCATCTTTCCCCGCACTGCTTGCACAATGATCTGCAATGATGATGAATACCGTATTTTTAAACCAAGGTTTGCTTTTCGCCTTTTCAAACATTTTCTTCAAAGCATAATCGGTATATTTTACAGCTCCGTCTCTACCCGTTCCCGAGGGAATATCAATGGTATTTTCAGGATACGTGTACGGACGATGGTTTGAGGTTGTCATTACAAAATTGAAAAACAGTTCGTTCTTGCTGTAATGACTGTCGGCCGCTTTAATCATTTTATCATAAATATCTTCATCACAAATACCCCAGGCATTTTCGAATCTGACTTCATTATCGTTAATATTGTTTCTTGTGGTTTTTATCTGATCACTTAAAACACTTCCTCTTCCTCTGTCGTAAATAGTGAATCCGTTTCCTCCGAAATACGCATTCATATTGTCAAAATAACCATCACCACCATAAAAAAAGTTTGGACTGTATCCTTTTGATTTGAAAACATTAGATACCGTATATAAATTTTGATTTTCGGGTCTCTTCACAATACTTTGTCCCGGAGTTGGCGGAATACAAAGTGTCATCGCTTCCATACCTCTAACAGTTCTGGTTCCCGTTGCATATAAGTCATTAAAGAAAATACTTTTCTGAGCAAGACTATCCAAAAACGGCGTTATATTCTTTTTGTTTCCGAATTCTTTCATGAAACTACCGCTTAAACTTTCCACCAAAATAAAAACCACATTCTTTTTTATTTCTTGTTGGTTGTTTTGATTAGCAATCTTTCGATGAACAGAAAAATCATTTTCTACAAAGTTCGTTAAGCTATCATTCAAATTATTTTTAATCAGTTGAAAAGCTTTATCATCATCTATTGAAGTATAAAACTCATCATATTTCATCTGATTGTTTCTGAATGCGGCAAAAAACGAATAGATACCCGCTTTTGAAATTTCCGAATTGTATCTGTTTTCAGACCATTCTGCCTGATTGTTAGTAATGAAAGTTACAAAAAACAAACCTATAAGCGAGTTTGTAATGAGCAATGAAACACGTTGTTTGAACGAAGCCTTGTTGCTAAAAGCATTTGAAAAAGATTTCCGTTTGTAAAAAACAAAAAGAATTGCTGAAGCAAGTAAAGCCACACCGGCAACCAACAATGGTAAAGGATAAGATTCCTGAATGTTAGAAACCACTTCATGCGTATAAATTAAATAATCAACCGCAATGAAATTAAACTTGGTTTTAAATTCTTCCCAAAAGGTAATTTCTGCAAAAAAAGTAAAAACCAGAATGAATACTGTTAGTGAAGTAAAAAACCAAATCAGACTTTTATCCAACCAAGAACCAATCCATTTGTTGGGAAAAAAAGTGTAATAAAGTGTCGCCGGAAAAACGATAAAACCAACGGTTCCGATATCAAAAAAAAGTCCGGTGAATAACGTTCGTGCAATTGAAATGATATTCCACGAAACTTCGTCATACTGCCATATCAGAAAAATAATCCGTAAAAATTGAGACGTAATCAGAAACCACAAAACAAAATAGGTTAACAATGAAAACCTGCGAGCGAATTTGATTTTTTGCAACATAATGATTAAAATAAATGCTAAACGATTGGGGACAAAATGAAGCCATTCCTCTATAGGGAAGAATAACATACTCCTAACTTTAACAGCCGTATGAAGTTGCTTTTTTATTGTTTTCTTTCAAAACAACAAACAATAACTTCCTCATTGCCATTAAATTAAATTCAGCAACAAAGTTTTAAATCAATTTTGAAGAAATTTTGAATTTTAGAAGTGTATTTCAAAAACATGAAGATTATTTTCGAATCGGTACGTGATACTCCATGAATTGATGTCTATAATTTTTTTAATAATAGACAACCCCAAGCCGTTCCCTTTTGAAGAAGGATCAATTTTAGAGAAACGTTCAAATAGCTTATCTGCATTGAGCTGATTAGAAATTCCTGTATTTGAAAATACAAGAGATTTTTCCTTAAGCGTTACTGTAATTTTTCCGTTTTCAACATTATGGTTAACCGCATTCAGAAATAAATTTTTTATCATTATTTCCGTTAAAAATGCGTTGGCATTAACATCAATATTCGGTTGCAGATTTGTGGTAATCGTGATATTTTTTGCTATCGCCTGTTCCTTAAAAAAATCTATTTGGTTAATTATAATATCATTCAACTCCACATGTTCTGGAATATGATATTGATTACTTTCTATTTTGGATAACAGCAATAGATTTTTATTCAGTCGGGTTAATTTAGCCGTTGTAGTATTTAAATTATCCAAAATTTCAAATTGCTCTTTTGTCAGATCGGAGCGTTGCAAGAGCAAATCTAATTTTCCTTTGAAGATGGCAATTGGCGTTTGCAATTCATGTGCTGCATTTTCAATAAATTCTTTCTGGCTTTTGTAAATCAACGTATTTTTCTCGATAAGATTTTGAATAGCGGCATTCAATCTTTCAAATTCTTCTGTAGAACTTTCTGCCAACTCAATGGTCGTGTTTTTATCAATCTCAAATCGTTCTATCCTATCAAGAGCCACATAAAAAGGATGCCATATGGTTTTTGAAATGATTTTAGTGATAATAAAAAAACCGGCTATTAACAATAGTAATAAACTGATAAAAAGAGATACCGTACTAAGAACCAAGTTTTCTTTTCCAACCATATTCATTCTGGCTGAAAATGTATACCATTGATTATCGATTTTTATTGGCGATTGTAAAACTCTGAAAGGTTCATTTTCCCGATTGAGGGAATCGTAAAAAGTCAGATCAAATAACGTATCTTTTTTAATACCATTGAAATTTTCGATTTTCACATCTTTACTAATCGCATTCCATGTTACTATATCATCAGTGCTTAACTTATTAACAGTAAATCTATTAAAATTTATTTTCAAAACCTGCAAATCTTCATCTGCATCATCTTCAAAAAGAATATTGGATATAAAATAAAAGGCAGGACCAATACTCATTAATATGACTAATGCATAAATAAAATAATAATTCAGCGTTTTGTTGAGTAGTTTTTTAGTCATTTTCCCATTTATAACCAATTCCGTAAACCGATTTTATATAATCATGACTACCTGATTCGTTTAATTTCTTTTTTAGATTTTTAATGTGTGCGTAAACAAAATCGTAATTATCCAACATATCGGCCATATCACCTGAAAGGTGCTCGGCAATGGCGCCTTTAGATAAAACTTTATTCCTGTTGCCAATTAAAAACAACAGTAAATCTAATTCTTTTCGGGTAAATTCAACTTTTCTATCTCCAATTTTTACAGATTTAGCCTGTAAATCAATTTCTATTTCATTAAAAACAATCCGATTATTTCCATCAAAATTTTTCCTGCGCACCAATGCTTGAATTCGTACCAGTAATTCAGAAAGATGAAATGGTTTTGTCAGATAATCATCGGCACCGAGATTAAATCCTTCGATTTTAGTTTCCAGCATTTCCTTTGCCGAAATGATAATCACCCCATCACTTTTACCTAATGATTTCAGTTTTTTCAACACATCAAAGCCATCGCCATCTGGAAGCATCAAATCCAACAGAATACAATCATAATCATACATCGTGATTTTATCCAACGCTTTTTTATAATTATTCGCTATTTCACAATGAATATCATTTGATTTCAGATAGTCATTTATACTAACTGAAATGTCGGTCTCGTCTTCAATGATTAAAATTTTCATATTGCAAGTTAGCAAATCAAATTTGAAGAAAAACTGAATTCAGTCATATATCAACCGAAAAAATACTATACCAACAATCCCCAAATGATGCCTTATTACTTCTACTATCTTCTTACTTTTTTCAACAAACAAAAAAAACATAAAACCCTAACAATCAATAAACAAAAATAAAAAACGGGTATTTATACTCTAGCAAAAAACTTGTTATTTTCCAAAATTTGTAGGACAATAAACAACTAAAAAACTAAAAAGACATGATTTCACTTAACGGGACAAAGGAGAAAGTGAATGCTTCCATCAGCATTGAAAGTATTCACGAACAAATGGAAACCAATCCGCACTATCCGTACAATTTACAAAGCGGTTGGATGCCTGAGTATGACAGTGCGAGCATACAGCAATTTGTTAGCATTATCTTGAACACAAAATCTGAAAAATATGCAGAATGTATTGAAGAATTAAACCAGTTGATTGAAGAAAACGATGTTATCCGCTATTTAGTGGACAATGCCTGCAAAGAAAACCTGAACATCATTGATTCGCATTTGAGATCGGCAAAAGGGGTTCCGATCCCGAGAATCAGGGACAAAGAAACCCTATTAAACGCCTTCAACACCATACTGAAACAAGCACCTGCTTTTATCAATGACGATTTAGTTGGATTACCTTTCTCTGCTTTTGTTGTGGGTATTGACCCAACACTGAGCGGTTCGGTTTTGTTCCGCCTTCCGATGTTCAACGAAAAAATGTCGGCCATACTGAAAGAATGGAATAAATTCCTGGCTACCGAAGCTTCGAATGTGGGATTCAGAGTCGATGGTGAGCAATGGTTGTCTCCGGCTGCCAAAAAACAATACGACTTCCCTATTTGGGCTAAAGATTCGGAAACATTACCGTATTGGAAATCCTGGAATTCTTTTTTCACCAGACAGTTTAAAGATCCTGCAAAAGAAAGACCTATTGCTGATCCCGACTCCAATAAAACGGTAATTTGCCCCAATGACGGCTCATTGTTCAGATGGCGTCCAAATATTTCCAAAAAAGATGTATTCTGGTTCAAAGACATGAAATATTCCTTATCAGATATTTTAAGTTCCCCCATAAAAGAACAACAGGAAATCATTGACAAACACAATTTAGTCGATATTTTCACTGACGGATATATTTTTCAAACCTATTTGAATCCATACAATTTCCACAGATGGTGGGTTCCGGTAAACGGAAAGGTATTGTTCACACCGTTTTCCATTCCGGGTTGTTTTTTCAGCAAACTCGTTTTACCTGATTTTGGCGGAGCAACAACGGCTTCATCACCCTATTTGGCACAAGTAAATGCCAGAGGATTGATTGTTTTCAAAACAGAAGACTATGGTCATGTGTGTTGTATTCCATTAGGCATGAGCGAAGTATCATCCGTTGATTTTGACGACACTATGATTGCAGGTGCCAACGTCAAAAAAGGAGACGAAATGGGAACATTCAACTATGGTGGCTCCTCATTTGCAGTAATTTATGAAAAGCTTCCCGGCAAAGAATTGGTTTTCGAAAACGCCGAAGGAAAAAAATACATGCAAAATCCTCCTCTGCCAAGCGGAAGTTCAGGAACTGGCGGAGAAGTAACTAATATCGGTTCACAAATCGGATATTGGAAAGACATGTAATTAATTCTCCATTTTTTATTTGTTTGACGCCCGTTTGTTCGGGCGTTTTTTTTTATTCTTTACTCCTTGCCACCAGCATTTTTCCATAATGTTCCAAAGTCTCCAATTTCATACGGTATTGCTCTTGAATATGCCAGCTACAATCATCTAACTTTCTCTTTGTTCGTTCTTCCACTAAAGTTAAAATCTGCATTTCTTTTGATGATGCATCCTTTACCTGTTGCTTCCAAAACTCCAATGCATGCAAACCTCGTACTGTCGAGTCATATTTTTCAGACAACTTTTCAATCTGTCTGCGTATTTTTAATTGTTCTAATTCATTGTTCTGGATTTCAGCCTTTAAGAATTCTTTCATCCGCTTTTCCTCTTCCTTACAATGCGTACTGTTTTCTTTAGATAATTTCACCTTGGCTTCAGCATAATGCCAACCCTGAGTTAATTTTATCATGGCAGCGGTCGGAAGATCTCTTAAATGCAAATCATATAACGATATTTGACTGCGGGAAACTTGTAAAATAATAGCAGCATCCTGTTGAGTAATTCCCAAAAGGGATTTTAGATTTGTTCTTTTCATAGCATTTGATTTATTACCTGTAGCAATTTATTTTCTGAAAACATTTTTGCTACACTATACTTGTAGCAATTTTAAGGCCACAAAAAAAATTGCTACAAATTTGTAGCAATTTAAAATCTCAAAATAATTTTGCTACAAGCCACAAAAAAACAAACTCCTTTTCAAAAAATTCTTATAAACAATCTGATGGTCTTTCGTTTACAACTTTACCCCTTTCATAATTTTTTCTTTTAAACAAAAGAATTATCTTTGCAGGATATGACACAAATAGCTTCGGATAATACTTCAAATCAGGAAATTGTAAAAAATGTTTTTACACTGTACCTGGAACAAAAAGGCCATCGCAAAACTCCTGAACGTTATGCCATCCTTCAGGAAATTTATGATAGTGAAGAGCATTTTGATATCGAGAATCTGTATATCAAAATGAAAAACAAAAACTATCGCGTTTCCCGTGCTACCTTATACAATACCATTGAATTACTTTTGGATTGCGGATTGGTCCGTAAACATCAGTTTGGTCAAAACCAAGCACATTACGAGAAATCCTACTTCGACAAGCAACACGATCATATCATCATGACCGATACCGGAGAAGTAATCGAATTTTGTGATCCAAGAATTCAAACAATAAAGCAAACCATGGAAGAAATCTTTGGCATAGATATCCAAAACCATTCGCTCTATTTTTACGCTACAAAAAAACAATAATTACAAATACAACAACACAACACAATGACCGTAGACTTACTACTAGGATTACAATGGGGCGATGAAGGCAAAGGTAAAATTGTCGATGTATTAACCTCAAAGTACGACATTATTGCCCGTTTTCAAGGTGGGCCAAATGCAGGACACACTTTGGAATTTGACGGAATCAAACACGTTTTAAGAACCATCCCTTCAGGAATTTTTCACAAAAACTCTATCAACATCATCGGAAACGGCGTTGTTATTGATCCTGTGGTTTTTATCAAAGAAATTGAAGGACTTGAAAAATTCAACATTGACATTTACTCAAAGCTTTTGATTTCAAGAAAAGCGCACTTAATTCTTCCTACTCACCGATTATTGGATGCGGCTTCGGAAGCATCAAAAGGTAAAGCTAAAATTGGTTCAACCCTAAAAGGAATCGGACCAACATATATGGATAAAACCGGTCGTAACGGAATCCGTGTGGGCGATATCGAATTAGCTGATTTTGAAGAAAGATACCGTAACTTGGCTAACAAACACGAAGAAATGATTAAGTTCTACGATGTTGCCATCCAATACAATTTAGCTGAATTGGAAAAAGAATTTTTCGATGCTGTTGCCGAATTGAAAAAACTGACATTCATCGATTCTGAAGAATATTTACACCAAGCACAAAAAGCCGGAAAATCCATTCTATGTGAAGGTGCTCAGGGATCATTACTAGATGTGGACTTTGGTACATATCCATTTGTAACATCATCAAACACAACTGCAGCAGGAGCTTGTACAGGATTAGGAATTGCGCCGAATAAAATCAAGGAAGTTTACGGAATATTCAAAGCATACACCACACGTGTGGGTAGCGGACCATTCCCTACAGAAGATTTTGAAGAAGCCGGAGATACCATGGCTAAAGTTGGTAACGAATTTGGATCGGTAACCGGTCGTCAGCGTCGTTGCGGATGGTTGGATTTAGTAGCTCTAAAATACGCTATCCGCGTTAATGGAGTTACGCAATTGATGATGATGAAAGGCGACGTTCTTTCAGGATTCGATACTTTAAAAGTTTGTACTTCTTACCAATACAAAGGTCAGAACATCGATCATTTGCCTTACAACATTGAACCTGAAAATGTTGAACCAGTTTACACTGAATTCAAAGGCTGGCAGGCTGATTTAACCGGAATGAGTTCCTACGAGCAATTACCAAAAGAATTAAAAGAGTACATCGACTTTATTGAAAAAGAAGTGGAAGTGCCAATTACAATTGTATCAGTTGGTCCGGACAGAAAACAGACCATCAAAAAATAAAACAATAAAAAAACGCTCATCAGAGCGTTTTTTTTATTCTAAAATTAAATCTTTTTTAGTTGCCGTTTTATAATCTGAACTAATCATAGCCAGAATGATTTTCCATTCCATCTGGTTTTGCTCCATAACACGATAATACGTTTCCTCAATTTGCCTGATGACTTTGCAGTTGTTTTCAGTTTCGTTATTCTGATCTATCTGATGAAATACTATTGTAAAGTTTTGTATATAATCTTTTTTATTCTCCTCGCAGGCAATAACTTCCTTGTTGTTTATTAATTTCCAGTTATAATCAGCCTGCTCATTAGCATCCCATTTTTTTACTTTAGACAATTCGCTCATCGCTTTTTTGTACTTGGCATCGTTCAAATCATCCTGCTGTTTACTCACTGCAGAAGTTTTTTCAACCATAGCTTTCATTTCTTCAATACCACAAACTGTTTGTGAAAAAGAAAACAGACACCAAAAAGAAAAAAGGAAAACAATAAATACATTTTTCATCTGTTTACCTGATTTATGATTGCTCTTCTAAAGTTAGCAAATTAAACACTCAAAACCTTTTTTTATCGGCAACCGCCCTTTAAATCCGTTCATTAATAAAAAAAATAAACCTATCTTTGAACTTCTACAATAGAATTTACAAAATGCCAAGACGAATTTCAGCATCATTCCAATTACAACTAAGAAAAATTTTACGTCGTTTTGAAATTTTCTTTTTTCTTGCGAAAGAAATTTTATCAGAACGTAATTTCATTTATTTTTCCTGTGTGGGCGTTGCAGTATCATGTGCTTTTGCAGTAATTATATTAAAGAGTTTTGCCCACAACGTTTTTCTTTGGGCTAATTATGCCAACAAATATTTAAAACTACCCTACTCCAATAGCATTCTGCCTATTATAGGTATAGTACTTACTGTATTTGTAATTCAGCGATTTTTGGGAGGAAGCATTGAAAAAGGAAGTTCACGCATCTTACATTCTGTTGCCAAAAAAGGCGGAATCGTACCAAGAAAACAAATGTATGCTCAAATCATAACCAGTTCACTCACTGTTGGTTTAGGAGGATCTGCCGGATTGGAAAGTCCAATTGTAATAACCGGAGCTGCTTTTGGTTCGAACTATGCCTTGAAATACAAATTATCTCAAAAAGACCGGATCTTATTATTGGCCTGTGGTGTTTCCGCTGGAATCGGAGCTGCATTTAATGCACCCATTGCCGGAGTTTTATTTGCTATTGAAGTAATTTTGACCGATATCACCATTTCAGCTTTCATACCCATTATGATTTCTGCTGCGACAGGTGCTTTAGTATCAAATATTGTATTGAGTGGTGATATCTTACTAAGCTTTCAACAGGAACAGGGTTTTAATTTCAAAAACACTCCATATTACATATTATTAGGGATTCTGGCCGGATTAGTTTCCGTCTATCACGCACGTACCTTCAGAAAAGTAGAACACTATTTCAGCCACTTTTCCGAAAGAAAATATGCTAAAGCCTTTTTCGGTTCATTCGTATTAGCCATTCTTATCTTTCTATTCCCAACGCTCTTTGGTGAAGGATACGAAAGTATCAAAACACTCTCAACTGCCCATCCCGAAGCCTTACTGGAAAACACTTTGTTAGAAAGCCACAAAAGCAAAGAATGGGTTTTATTGTTGTTCATTGGCGCCATAGCATTGATAAAATCAGTCGCCACCGGAATAACATTAGGTAGTGGCGGTAACGGTGGTAACTTTGCTCCTTCCCTTTTTGTGGGATCGTATTTAGGTTTCTTTGTATCCAAAACCATTGAAATGCTGGGTATCGCCAAATTACCGGTTACTAATTTCACCATCGTAGGCATGGCGGGTATTTTGAGTGGTTTATTTCACGCCCCTTTAACCGCTATTTTCCTGATTGGAGAAATCACAGGAGGTTATGAATTAATGATTCCTCTGATGATTGTTTCTTCCATAAGTTTTGCCATATCGAAACGCTTTGAAACACACTCCATGGATGTAAAAACCTTAGCTGATAAAGGCGAAGTATTTACCAGCGATAAAGACAAAAATATTCTCCTAAGTATTGATGCGCTGAATCTTATTCAAACGCATTACGAAACGGTAACAGAAGATACATCAATGGAAAAATTGGTCGGATTGTTGTCCTCCAGAAAACAACCGTTATATCCTGTTTTGAATGAAAAGCAACAACTTGTTGGAACCATTGAATTTGACAAAATAAGAGCGGCTGTATTCAATTCTTTTCAGGTAAAATATTCTACAGTCAAAGAATTCATGTCATACCCCGAAATCACGCTGCAATACGACGAAGATATCGACTCGATGATGGAAAAATTCGACACTTCAGACGAAGAAATATTACCCGTTCTGAAGAATGGTAAATTTTACGGCTATTTGTCTAAATTAGACATCTTAGAAGCCTATCGTATCAAATTCAGGGAAATGGTTATTGAATAAGTGATAAATAATTCTTAATACAATTCTGGTTTGGCTGATTTTACTTAATTTTGGCAAAAAAATAAGCACACTTTGAGCAAGATATATTTCCAATTTCTCCTTTTCATACTAATTGCCAGTCCCTATCATAGTTGGTCGCAGGTAAACCCTACTAACCCAACGCCTCAGGCCGACAGTAAGCAGATTTTCATTGAAAACTCTGACTTTATGGATATTTCTGAAAAAGAAGTTCCCGGAGCAATCGTTTTAACCGGAAATGTGGTGGTGGTTCATCAAGGCGTTCGTATGACCTGTAACAAAGCGTATCATTTTACCAAATCGAATTATATCAAAGCTTTTGGTAATGTGAACATGGTACAAGGAGACACCTTGACTATGAGTAGTAAATATGCTGAATACGACGGAAATAAAAAATTTGCTTTTGCTTCCGGAAATGTAATCATGACCGATCCGAAAATGACAGTGACTACTGACACCATCAATTTCGACCGAAACAGTCAGGTAGCGTATTACAATACAGGAGGAACCATCAAAGATGCCGAAAACACCTTAACCAGTAAGGCCGGAACCTATTATCTGAATCAGAAGAAATTCCAGTTCAACACAGCCGTAACCGTTAACAATCCGACACACACCATCCGAACGAATCATTTGGATTATTACACTAATTCAGGTCATGCCTATGTGTACGGACCATCCACCATCGCGTCGGCCACCAATACAATCTACACTACCAAAGGTTTTTATGATACTAAAAAGGACGAAGGAAAGCTCCAGAAAGGCTCCAAGATAAAATACCGGGACCGACTCATAGAGGGTGAAGATTTGTACTATGACCGGAAAAAAGATTATGCGCGTGCCATCAACAACGTGAAAATCACGGATACGGTAAATAAAATGGTAGTTAGAGGTCATTATGCTGAAGTTTACAAGCAGAAAGATTCCATGTATATCACCAAAAAGGCTTTGGTAGCAGGACTTTTCGAAAAAGATTCGGTTTGGTTTCACGCCAAGCGATTGGTCGTAACCGGAAAACCTCAGGAACGTGTTTTGCGAGGTTATAACAATGCCCGCTTCTTCAAAAAAGACATGAGTGGTAAATGTGACTCGATTCATTATGACCAGAAAAAAGGATTGACACAAATGATTGGCCGTCCTATTTTGTGGAATGGCAAAAATCAGATGACCGGCGATGTAATGCACTTGATTTCGGATGCAAAAACAGAAAAAATAGATTCTTTGAAAGTATTGAATAATGCCTTTATCATTTCCAAAGACACCATTGGCACTGGTTATAATCAGGTAAAAGGACAAAACTTATTTGGTAAGTTCAAAGACAACAAACTCCATGAAGTGGATATTGTCAAGAATACCGAAGTATTGTACTACATGAGAAACGAGAAACAGGAACTCATTGGAATCAATAAAAACGTGAGCAGTAAAATCAATATGATTCTCAACGGAAACAATATTGAAACAATTACCTTTTTCACGAATGTTGACGGTGATATCTTCCCTGAAGAGGAATTACCTGAAAACGCGCGACTGTTACGAGGATTTGTATGGCGAGGTGATGAACAGCTTTTGTCTGTCGCTGATATTTTCCCGAAAGAAGAATTGGAACTTGATGCCAAGGCAAAAGCAGAAGTGAAGAAAAAATCACTGGAGCCGGATGCGCCAATGGAAGCTTCAAAGGAAACGCTGGAATACGACAACCGAAACCAGTTAAAAATACCAAGCCGAAAACTAAAAGTAAAAAGTAGTTCAGAATAGCTAGCAAGAATCATATTATATTTCTGAACACAGCTGAGAGACTTATAATAAAACAAATATGAAATTTTATATACTTTTTTTATTTACCATTTTCCTTCATCAATTTTCATTCGCGCAAGAAGAAAATAAAACAACAATCCTTTTCAATGATGGAACATCAATTGAAGGTATTGGGGAAATAAAAAGAAATACTATTTATTTTAAAGTCGCACCGGAAGACACCTACACCGAGTGGGATTATACTTCTGCAAAAGGAATTATTTTTTCAGGCTATGGGTATTCTGAAAAATATGAGTATGCAAAAACTGATAAAAATTCAAATCCTGTGATCATGGAAGTAGTTGATGAAGGTTTTGTTACTTTGTACCGAAAAAACAAAATGGTTTTTAGGGTTTCAACAGATTACAATCATTCTCCTTACAATTCTGTTGGTCCTTTCGCTGGAAACAACTTCATTAGTAAAGATATGTCAACCACATATTATGTACAACGTAAAGAAGAAAGTTTTGCTACAAATATTACTTCCGGTTTTAAAGCTAAATCATTAAAATATTTTTCAGATTGCAAAGCTTTAACTGAGAAAATATACGATAGAACTTTTACAGTAGATAAAATTAAAGCAATGGTAGACTACTACAATAACTACTGTTACGAAGAAGAAAATTAATTATGCTCAACGATTTCTATAAATACCAAGCCCAAACTTCCCCCTATCCATTAGGAATGGAAGTTTCACACGCATTGGGTTCTTATATATACGATACCAAAGGAAAAAAATACCTGGATTTTGTTGCCGGTGTATCAGCATGTACATTAGGACATCAGCATCCGAGAGTTAAACAAGCCATTGTGGATCAGTTGGACAAATATGCCCACGTAATGGTATATGGCGAATATGCTCAAGATCCATCGGTAGCCTTATGTAAATTAATGGCAGAAAACATGCCTCCGCAATTGAATAAAACCTATTTGGTCAACTCCGGTACTGAAGCCACAGAAGGCGCTTTAAAATTAGCCCGACGTGTAACAGGAAGAAGCCAACTGATTTCCTGTTTTAATGCATACCATGGAAACACCATGGGTTCGATGAGCGTGATGGGATTTGAAGAACGCAAGCAAATATTTCGTCCCTTGATTCCGGATGTGGATTTTATTACGTTCAACAACGAAGAAGATTTACTTAAAATCACCGAAAAAACAGCAGGAATTATCTTAGAAACCATTCAGGGTGGAGCAGGTTTTATACAGCCGCACAATGACTTTTTAAAGAAAGTCCGTCAACGCTGTGACGAAGTGGGTGCTATGATGATTTTGGATGAAATACAACCGGGTTTCGGACGCACAGGAAAGCTGTTCGGATTTCAGAATTATGATGTTGTTCCGGATATTGTCGTAATGGGCAAAGGAATGGGTGGCGGAATGCCTGTGGGCGCGTTTACTGCCAATGAGAAGCATATGGATTTATTAAGCCACGATCCAAAACTAGGCCATATCACCACTTTTGGTGGTCATCCGGTAATTGCTGCTGCTTGTTTAGCCACTTTACAAGAATTGGTCGAAACCAATTTAATGCCGGAATGCTTGGAGAAAGAGCAATTATTTCGTAAATTGTTAGTACATCCTTTGATTAAAGAAGTACGCGGTGAAGGATTGATGCTTGCTGCTATGACAGAAAGTCCGGAAATCACCAATAAAGTAATCTTCAAATGTCAGGATAAAGGATTGATTTTATTCTGGTTACTCTTTGAAGGCTGTGCCATCCGCATCACTCCTCCTCTAACACTTTCAAAAGAAGAAATTGAAGAAGGATGTGGCATTATTATTGAAGCAATGAATGAAGTGTTGAGTGAATTGTAACGTTTGACTGATTACAGAATTCGGGAAGTTTACTACAATATAATTATAGGGCTGACAATTAGCCCCGATAGAGCCGATATCCTTTTTTGTTGCAGTCCACATCCCCGAAATTTCGGAAGGTGATACAACTACAAAAAAGATAAAGGCGAAAGCGGGAACAGCTCCAAAAAAAAATAAAAATTGTTAATTAAATTGTTCACAACAATTGATTTTCAATGCCAATAACAAATTAAAGGTTTCCTAATTTTATTAAGGATAATTCTAAAAGCAATGAGTATGCATTTGAGTCACGAAGAAGAAGATCGCAATTTATCCTTATCACGTTTTGAATCAATGTTAAAAACCAACAAGGTTTTGTT
>DATEDY010000018.1:0-6049 GCA_035281405.1 Flavobacterium sp. | reverse complement strand
TAGACTTGTTCATAAATGAATTAATCGGAGTAGTTTAGTAGTCTCGTCATCAGACGAGATGAAAAGCTTTCCATTTGATTGGAGGGCTTTTTTATTTTTCAGTCAGTTTATGTTTTACGTTTATATTATTTATTCAGTGTCAAAAGATGTTTATTATAAGGGTTTTACGTCTGACTTAGAGGCTAGACTTGTCAAACATAATTTAGGGGAGAGCAATTACACGTCATCTACAAAGGATTGGGAACTTGTTTATTCCATGTCTTTCGAAACTAAAACTGAAGCTTTGAAAGAAGAGAAAAGATTGAAAAAACTTAATCGTGCATCAATTGATAGACTTGTTCATAAATGAATTAATCGGAATAGTTTAGTAGTCTCGTCATCAGACGAGATGAAAAGCTTTCCATTTGATTGGAGGGCTTTTTTATTTTTTAGGCGGTTGGGATCTATACTATTGTGTTTTTTTTCTTGAGTCGGAAGAGGTTTACAATGAGTGATTTATGAAAATAATTCAAGAAATACAGAGGTTCACAGCGTAAAATGTTTGCGGAAATGAAAAACGGTTGTATATTTGCAACCGCAATAAAGCACTGGTTTGGTAGTTCAGTTGGTTAGAATACATGCCTGTCACGCATGGGGTCGCGGGTTCGAGTCCCGTCCAGACCGCCAGTAAAGAAGAAGCTCCGTTTAACGGAGCTTTTTTTATTTTAAGGATTTTAAATTTCACCCGTTTTGGGTGAATACTACATTGTCTAATTTATATAGTTTTGGAACATAAACAATAAAAAACCAAAGCATATGAATTTTTCAGATTTTAAAAAAATAAACAAAGACTTTCTTCTTACAGATAAGCAGTTGCAATCAGTTGTGGGAGGTGACAATGGGTTGACATCACTTATTGTAGCTTCTTCAGGTTGGAATTTGTCATTGGTTACTGTGAACAATCAACAAACAGCAACAAATCCTCTAGGGACGGCAGCAATGTTATCTGACGGTCAAATGTATTTTTCTACTTCCTCTGGTATACCATTACATATTGG
Source organism: Flavobacterium sp. (assembly GCA_035281405.1). Taxonomy (GTDB): domain Bacteria; phylum Bacteroidota; class Bacteroidia; order Flavobacteriales; family Flavobacteriaceae; genus Flavobacterium. The sequence goes on along the minus strand of DATEDY010000018.1, from coordinate 5,012 downwards.
TCATGAAGCTAGTCATACCACTTCTCAGAGTGCAACACCAAGAATTTAAATAAAAAGCCCTTCTTTTTGAAGGGCTTTTTATTTCGTTTATTTAAGTAATAACTGTCTGTAATCCCAGGCGACATAAATAAAGGTGCCAAGAAAAGCAATGCAAACCACAAACTTGATAAAAGTGGAAGCTAGAAATCCAATAAATGAACCTGTGGCAGCTTTTAATGCCTGACTGCGTTCTTGTTTTGCATAATAGTATTCTCCAATAAAAGCACCTACAAATGGTCCAATGATAAAACCTAAAGGGATGGGAGAAAATATGCCAACAATCAATCCGATGTTGGTTCCCCAAATGCCATATTTGCTTCCGCCAAACTTCTTTGTGCCTTTAGCAGGAATTACATAGTCTAAAATGGTAATTCCGATAGTTATAATAAGTGTAATTCCAAGTATCCAATAGTTATTTGGAATGACATCGGTTAAGTAAAGTAATAATATGCCAACCCAGCCTAACCCCGGTCCGGGCAACGCGGGTAAAAAACTTCCGAATATACCGACTATAACACAAATGAAACCTATAATCAACAATATTGTATCCATATCACTATTTTTAGTACTTTTGACCCTAAATATAAACATTTATCAAATTACCTGACTACACTATAGCAAATGAAAAAAATAGGCTTTTTTATTATTTTAATCTCTTTGGTTCAAAGTTGTCAGTATTTTGAAAAAAATGTACCCTCAAAAGAAGAATTACTACAAAAAGAATTGAATAAAATCAACTGGAATGAAGTAGATGAATATCCTTCCATTGCAGATTGTGATTCTATTACTGATAAATTGAAACGCAAACAATGTTTTTTTGATTTTGTAGGTTCACAATTGCAATTTCACCTTAATAACGATACGATCAAATCAGTTTATCCTAAACTAGACACTTTAAACGTCAAAGTTATAGTAATGCCAGATGCACAAGTTACTTTTCAGTCGTATTTTGAAACCGACAGTTTGTCTTTTGATAAAATAAAAGCCGATAGTGTTCTTCAATCCAAACTGATCAATTTCCCAATAATGGAACCGGCTATCAAAAGAGGTGTCAAGGTAAAGTCTGAATTTATCGTGCCGGTGGTTTTCGGTAAAGATTAATTACTTTTTAAATGTTCTCCCTTTCCAAGTGTAATTCCCAAAGAAAGAATAGAAAACAACCGCTGTGCTAAAAAAAGGATAGATCAAATTGCTCAAGAAAAAATGGGAAGTAGTGATTCTGAAAAAACGAGCTGTTTTGAAAATAAGAATGGCATCAATCCATAATTTTGTTGTAACAAGGAATAGTAGGTAATAATGTTCTAAAGAACTTAAGAGCCAAAATGCCAGACTCAAAATCCAACAAAGATTCATGGCAAACACGGAAATGCCTAGTTGCTTACTGTAAATTCCTGAATAATTTGCCGTTTTACTTGCCCAACGAACTCTTTGGTAAAATAATGTTATCCAAGATGTTTCGGGGTGTGTTTGTACTAATGTTTCTTCTGATTTAAGAAAATAAACACTTTTCGGTTCTTTCGCTATGGCTTTCTGTAACAAAAACACATCATCACCACTGGCAATGTTGTCGTTACCTTCAAATCCGTTCAATTCATTAAAATAAACTTTGTTATAACAGAAATTGGCACCATTGCACATAAACGCTTGCTGGTTGCCAAAACTACCTATCGTGGTTCCTTGCAAACTCAATAAATCCAACTGTTGGAAAGAATCAAGAATGGAATTTTCAACCTTATAATACACACCGGATGCAACCATTCTTGGTTGTTTGCTTTGGATGAATGAATCAAAAACACTCAGCCAGTTCTTTGGTACGGTACAATCTGCATCGGTAGTGATAATCCAGTCATTTGATGCTTTTTGGATTGCTGTATTGATGGCGTCTTTTTTTGGAGAATGAGTAGTTCGGATGTTGTCTAATACCGAGATTTGGAATTTGGAATCTGGAATTTGAAAATGCTCCTCTGATGCATCATCAACCAAAATGACTTCAAATAAGTCAATAGGATACTGAAGTTTTGAAATCGATTCTAATAGTTTCGGAAGGTTCTCTGCTTCGTTTCGGAAAGGAACTATAATTGAAAATCGGGTGGAAGGTATTGCTGTTTCAGGGATAAAAGATTTTACTTTGGTAAAACCGTATAGCAACCAAATAATATTCAGTACATACCAAGTAGCTATGATGAGGATTCCGACTTCCATTGTGTCTTAAAAGTAAAAACAAAATAACTTCCGATGATTACTGGTAGTACAGTATTCAAAAACCACATGAGTGTACTAATGAATACCACAATCCATTCGTTAACGCCTATTTTTCCAAAAAAGTACACGGCAACACTGCCTTTTACTGCGAAATCAAGAAACTGAAAACTGGGTAATGAAGAGGCTAAAAAATAGACACTGGTTATCGTGGCCATCAACAATACATAAGGTAATTGTACATCCAGTAACAGGAATAAAAAGTAGTATTGATGCGAAAAAATAAAATAACGGATAATAGCCAAGACAATGTTTTTCTGATGTATTGCTTTGGGAATTTTATTGATTTTATGAATGAATTTTTCCAATGAATACCCCTTGATATTAATCTTCTTCAGAAAGAACAAGAAGAGAAATATAAGAAAAGAAATGCCGGAAATCACAAGGACTGTTTTCGGAGTAAGGATCTTGTAGTTCGCATTGAAATATAATAATCCGAAGGTTCCGAAAACTACTGTTAGCAACATCTGAATACCATTGCAGATTAAATTTAGAAATACCACCTTTTTAGTGCTTTCCTTTTCGAAAAACAACGCTTTTCCAGCATATTCACCAATGCCGTTCGGGGTAAACAACGCTAAGGTTAACGCACCTAAAACTTGTTTCGTGGATTCTCTTACAGTTATGGGGCGAATTACTGCAACGAGATTCTGCCACTTTAGAATTTCGACATAACGATTCAAAAAACTGAACAACAAAAGAATAAAAACTGATGTAATTGAAGCTTTTTTGGTGAGTAATTGCTGGAATTGAGACCAACTTAATTGTTCATCAGAAGCCAATCGGTCATAAATAAAATAAAAAGCGCCTCCAACAATCAAAAGTTTGAGGAGAAGTATGAGGAATTGCTTAGTTTTGTGGTTCATGGATATCATCGAGACAAAGTAACGAAACTTTGAACTGTAAACCGTATATCGCCACTAAAATTGTCAAACGAACGCATCATATTAGGAATCGATCCGGGAACCACAATCATGGGTTTCGGACTCATACGCGTGGTGAATAAAAAGATGGAATTTATTCAGCTGAATGAATTGCAATTGAATAAAATGGATGATCATTACATGCGTCTCGCACGTATTTTTGAGCGTACAATTGAATTGATCGATACCTATCATCCTGATGAGATTGCCATCGAGGCACCTTTCTTTGGTAAAAACGTACAGTCTATGCTTAAATTAGGTCGTGCGCAAGGTGTGGCCATGGCTGCAGGATTATCACGTCAAATTCCTATTACTGAATACGAACCGAAAAAAATCAAAATGGCCATTACCGGGAATGGTAATGCCAGTAAAGAACAAGTAGCCAAAATGCTGCAACAGTTGTTAGGATTGAAAGAACTGCCTAAAAATCTGGATTCTACTGATGGATTAGCGGCTGCTGTTTGTCATTTTTTCAACTCAGGAAAGGTAACCGTAGGAAAGAGTTATACAGGCTGGGATGCTTTTGTGAAACAGAATGAAGAAAGAGTAAAAAAATAGTACTCAGTCGCGGTTTTCAGTCTAAATACTGATAACTGCAACTGAACACTGAACACTAATAAATTGAGCGGAATCTACATCCATATCCCTTTTTGCAAGCAGGCATGTCACTACTGTGATTTTCACTTCTCAACTTCCATGAAGAAGAAAGAGGAAATGGTTATGGCTTTGGCCAAAGAAATTGCTTTGCGCAAAGACGAGTTTAAGGATGATGTGGTGGAAACCATTTACTTCGGAGGCGGAACACCTTCCATATTAGAGATTGCTGATGTTCGTTTTTTAATCAATGAAGTTTATCAAAACTACACGGTTTCTGAAAATCCCGAAATAACCATCGAAGCCAATCCGGATGATTTATCGGAAGACCGAATCATTGAATTGTCCAAAAACCAGGTTAACAGATTAAGCATCGGCGTACAGTCGTTTCACGAAGAAGATTTACTGTTGATGAATCGTGCGCATAACGCTACCGAAGCGAAAAAGTGCCTGGAATTGGCTACGCAGTACTTTGAAAATATTTCAGTGGATTTAATATATGGAATTCCGGGATTGACGAATGAAAAGTGGATGCAAAACATACAGGTTTTATTAGATCTTAATATCCCGCATATTTCAAGCTATGCTTTGACAGTCGAACCCAAAACGGCTTTGGCAACTTTAATAAAAAACGGAAAAATCCCTTCGCCGGATGATGGTGTAGCTCATGAGCAGTTTTTGCTTCTGGTAGCGACCTTGGAAGCAAATGGATTTGTGCATTATGAGCTGTCTAATTTTGGGAAGCCGGATTATTTTTCAAGGAACAACTCGGCCTATTGGCTAGGGAAAAAGTACATTGGAATTGGTCCTTCTGCGCATAGTTATGATGGCGAAAACAGAAGCTGGAATATTGCAAATAATGCATTGTATTTAAAGGCTTTGGCTGAAAATAAATTACCCAACGAAATCGAAACTTTAACCAAGACAGATCGTTATAATGAATATGTAATGACTGGTTTACGAACGGTTTGGGGTGTTTCATTGGAACGCATCAAGAACGAATTCGGGAACGATTATTTGGATTATCTGCTCCAAAATGCGCAACGCTTTCTGGAGGATGAAAAATTGATTGTGACTAACGGTGTTCTGAAAACAACAAATAAAGGAAAATTCTTTTGTGACGGAATTGCATCCGACCTTTTTTGGTTAAATTTGGAATAAATAATTTCAAAGTGATTGCAGAAATTCAACACCACA
>DATEDY010000017.1:0-3757 GCA_035281405.1 Flavobacterium sp. | reverse complement strand
GTAGCTAAATTTGATTCAGGGTTTTCCAATTCTGAAAAAGAAGGCATAGGGCCAAAAAGTCCCCAAGATGCAAAAAGGAAAAACAATAATAATCCTCCAAATCCCATGAAGAAAAATTTCCAGAATTTTTTCACATATGGTGAATAATCCGGTTTGCGAGTATTCGTTTTTTGTGTCATCCTATTTCTTTTGTAATGATTCTATTCTAAAACCTATTTCTGTAATTCCGTTTAATCGTTCCACTCCTTTTACCTTACCGGTTTGTCTAACCGCTTGTTGGATGGATACCTTATAGTTCCCGTTTTCAGGGAAAGTCACATTTTCTTTATACCAAAGCTTGTTTTCTTTGATGTCTGACCAACCTTCACCCATTAGAGTACCATCAGGATTTGCCATTTGATATTCCAAGGTATCTACTTTAATTTTCCCTTTAGGCTGTTCCATCTTCACAATTAAGAACAGATTGCTAAACTCATATTCATCATTATTTCTAACATTGACAAATAAATTTACAGGAGTTTTTGATGCTTTCTGATCAAAATTGAATGTAACTATGCTATCACGATGCCATCCATCGTCAATGGTTTTATATTCATCAAAGACTTGACTATCATCACACGACACCAACATCAATGTGAGGAAAGAAACCAACAGGCTATTTCTTAGGATCTTTTTTGTCATTTCTAAATTTAGGACGATTTGGTTTATTTTCTTTTTTCTCACCTCCAGCAGATCCTGGCGCTTGTTGCTCCTTATTTTGATTTTGCTGTTGTTGAGGACGACGTTTCTTATTGTTGTTTTTATTTTTCTTTTTAGGCTGATCGAAACGAGTCAAACTATCTTGACCCATAGCATTTTGGAATGTTTTTTCCACCTCTGGTTTATCAGCCTCGATAGCATAATCTTCTAACGCAGAAACTTTAGTTTTCTGTTTATTCAACGTGACAATTTCTTTTACATGCTCTGCTCTTAAAACGTGCCATTGTGAAAAATTATCAACGTATGAGAACCACATTAACCCTTTAAATATGTCTATTTTTTGGCATACAGCCTCACCTTTATCTGTGTAGAGTTTAGTTTCCATGTCAGGCAAATCTTTCAATGCATCCATATAAGTATCTAACTCATAATTGAGACAACATTTAAGTTTACCACACTGTCCTGCTAATTTTTGTGGATTTAGAGACAACTGTTGATAACGTGCAGCCGAAGTATTTACACTTCTGAAATCAGTAAGCCAAGTAGAACAACACAATTCGCGTCCGCACGATCCAACACCACCTAATCGCGATGCCTCTTGACGGAAACCAACCTGTTTCATTTCGATGCGGATTTTAAATTCGCCTGCGTAATCTTTGATTAATTGACGGAAATCGACACGATCGTTTGCTGTGTAATAAAATGTTGCTTTAGAGGCGTCTCCCTGAAACTCAATATCAGAGATTTTCATTTCTAATTTCAAAGCAATAGCCAATTCACGGGCACGAACTTTCATAGGTTCTTCCCTGTCCCTTGCTTCGCTCCAAATGTCAATATCTTTTTGAGAAGCTTTTCTGTAGATTTTAGGCACTTCCCCTTCGTGATTCACCCCTTTTTTCTTCATCTGTACTTTAACCAATTCTCCCGTTAAAGTTACAATACCCACATCATGTCCTGGCGATGCTTCAGTAGCTACAATATCACCAATGCTCAATGTCAGTTTTTCTGAATTTCTGTAGAATTCTTTTCTTCCGTTTTTGAAGCGTACTTCCACACAATCAAAAGGCTCCTGGCCTCCCGGAAGACTCATGTTCGAAAGCCAATCAAAAACAGTCAATTTATTGCAGCTATCGGTGCCGCAAGTCCCATTATTTTTACACCCCTTTGGCGCTCCGCCAGTCGAGGTTGAACAACTATTACATGCCATAATTTATATATATTGATCGTTTCACTATTGGAATGAAACTACTATTGCCAAATTACTATTAGAGGGTAAAGATACATATTTTAAATTCCAAAAAAGAAATCCCAAATACCAATTTTTACATTTTGGAATTTGGGATTTAAAATCAATTTATTTTTGAAATCTATTCGATAATTTTGAACAGTTTATCTGATAAACGTACCCTAAAAGGTACTGTGAACGTAATTTTGTCATTTACAGCTCCTTTTGAACCACTAGTGCCATTTACTCGCATTTCTGTGATTACCACTTCCTGATTTCCGGTTGTAGGTCCTAAAATCAAAACCTTATCGCCAACCGAAATTTCACCATTACTAATTAAAAACTGTGCAACATTTGCTTTCACAAAGAAATGTTCAGCTTTTCCTATTAATGTTTTTTTAATTTTTATTTTCTGACGAATATTTCTCGGTTTTTCTTCACCACTGGCTTTTGCCAAAGGAATTGCTGATAATTCTTCTCCTGATTTTTTGAATACTAAAGAATCGGATTTTCCTTTTCTGAAGATTTTATTACCCACCTGAATTCCCCTTCTCTTCTTTACTTGTTCAGCCAATGGCAAATGAGTCGTTTCCAAACATTCTGAAGAACAGCAATTTTCCATCTTCTCCGCACATTCGTCACATTGAATGAATAGTAAATGGCAACCGTCATTCGCACAATTGGTATGAATATCACATGGTTTACCACATTGGTGACACTTTGCTATAATATCATCTGTAATTCTTTCGCCCAATCGATGATCGAATACAAAGTTCTTACCGATGAATTTACTTTCCAGTCCTTCTTCTTTGATTTGCTTCGCGTAATTAATGATACCTCCTTCTAATTGGTATACATTTTTGAAACCCTGATGTTTAAAATACGCCGAAGCTTTTTCACAACGGATACCTCCAGTACAATACATCACCAGGTTTTTGTCTTCTTTAAAACCTTTCAATTGATCATTGATGATGGGTAACGATTCACGGAAAGTTTCCACATCAGGAGTTATTGCGCCTATGAAATGACCTACTTCACTTTCGTAATGGTTTCTGAAATCCACCACAATCGTATTGGGATCATCCAAGATGTCATTGAATTCTTTCGCATTCAAATGAACACCTTTGTTGGTAACATCAAAAGTTGCATCATTCAAACCATCGGCAACAATTTTATGACGGACTTTAACCGTTAGTTTCAAAAACGAATGATCATCGTGTTCCACTGCAACATTCAAACGAATACCTCTCATAAAATCATACGCTTCCAAAGTTTCACGGAAAGCTTCAAAATTTTCGGCAGGAACAGACATTTGCGCATTGATACCTTCTTTAGCCACATAAGTACGGCCTAAAGCATCTAGCTTATTCCATTCGATAAATAAATCATCTCTAAATTTTTGAGGATCTTCAATGTTTGCATACGCATAGAAAGACAACGTAAGGCGTTGTTGACCAGCCTGATCAATCAGTTCTTTTCTTTCTTCTGCGCTTAAGGTGTTATACAGTTGCATGCTATAAACGTTAAGTGAGAAATTAATAAATACGAACCCTAAATGGAAGGATTCAGGTGCAAAGGTATTGCTTTTTATATAATTTCAAAATCTTTCCCAGGCAAAGGTCTCAACACTCCTTTCAACTCCATATTTAACAGAATAGAAGAAAGTCTAAAGACTGGAATTCCACATTCGATGGCGATTGTATCCAAGTGCGCCTTACTTTGTTTTTGTAGATAATTATAAATACTTTGTTCATCACCATCTAACGAAACAAACAACTGTTTTTGAATCGCTTTTTGAGTTGATTTTTTAATATCCCAATTCAGGTGATAAAT
>DATEDY010000016.1:0-4623 GCA_035281405.1 Flavobacterium sp. | reverse complement strand
TATGATGATGAGTTGACCATACGTACCATCTTCAAAAGTCAGACTTCGGTTAAGATAGAATTCGACTATGAGGTGTATAATGAAAAGGCAGAGTTATTAACAACGGGTAATTCAATTTTGGTTTTTGTGGATATGAAAACAGGTCGCCCAATTTCACCTCCGGAGCATCTGAAAAAGTTATTGTCAGAAATTTAAATATTCCAGTTTGATCTATTTAATTTTTCAGATGATTTTTCAGAAAATGAATAATGTCATTGTCATAATCTGAATCAAATTTTCTTGCAAATAGTTTGATATTCGGTTGGGTTATTAACAACTCATTGTCGTTGATAGAAAATGTAGGTGGTTTGATAGGAACATCTCTTCCCCAATCTACAAAAGTTAATGAACCCTGAATTTTAAGATCGATACTGTTTTTTAGATGCATGATAACAGATTGGAAAAAAATTTCATCTGAGAGTAATGTATACTTATGGTATGCTAAGAATTCGGGATTTTGTTCGCAAAAAGTCAAAATGCTTCGTATTGTTTCTGTTTTTAAGCACCACCATTGACTTCCACCATAAGGTTTGATGTGTTCGGGTTTTTTTCTTCTTTGAAATAGTTTGAATATGAATTTTAACTTACCGTTCAATACCAGTTTGATTATTGATTTAAGATTTGAAATGCTGTAAAACTTTTTTTCATAAATGCTCGGACATATTACAAAATGGCCTCTTTTAGAACTTAAGTTGAATTTGTAGTGATTAATTCTGTTGAGTCCTTTTTGGTACCACTCATCGGTGGGGATGGAATGGATATCTATAAAGTCGTAATCCTTATTTTCTTCCAGGAAATCATTTATGTGTTTGTTGCTTTTTATTGGGAAGTCTTGACCGCTTATTAAGATGCAGTGTCCTTTTGTTTGTTGTTTGATAATTTCTTTCAATACATATAATGTGGCTTCAACCGTACTGTGGTCGCACCATGTAACATCAAAAGGCTTTTGTATAAATATGATGTTTTCAAGTTTTGGAAGTAAATCTGTAAAAGGAGTTATATCCGTTTTTTTATCAATATGAATGTAGAATGTTGAAAACGCATCATTAAGCTGAGTAATTAATTCCAGAAGCTGCTCAGGGTTTTTATGGGCTAGGATGAGGTAGTTCTTGTGCAACATATGTTTATTCGGGTTATAATTAAGAATCCATCTCCTCAATATCCACTTCAAATAAATTACTAAAAATCTCGGATACCATTCCGGCATTTTTTTTTCGGGTGGCAATTTCAATTTCGCAACTCTCTTCCATTTTCTGGGAAACGATGCTGAGGTTTTTCTCTTTGATTACACGCATCACTTTATTCATGTTTTTATAGTCGAATGTAATCTTGAAATGCACGTCAATCGTCTTTTCAATTATCTCTGATGCTTCCAAAGCCATTTTGGCACTTTCCCGATAGGCAGAGATCAATCCGCCAACGCCTAATTTTACTCCGCCAAAATAACGTACCACTACGATTAATATATTTGTAACGTCAAATGATTGGATCTGGCCATAAATGGGCATGCCGGCACTATTGTTGGGTTCGCCGTCATCATTGGCGCGGTATTGTACTTTTGTGGTTCCCAACTGATACGCATAGCACCAGTGTCTTGCTGAAAAATGTTCTTTTTTGAGTTTGTCAATATGGATTTTGACTTCTTCTTCAGTGGTAATAGGAAAGGCAAAGCCAAAAAACTTACTGTTTTTCTCTTTGTGTAAGGTTTCGGGTGAAGCTTCGGCTATTGTTTTGTAAGTATCCAATGAAGTTGTTTTTCGGCTTCAAAAATACTTATTTTTTGAAATTTATACCGGAATTTCTTTTCTGGTGAATAAATCTACCACATCTTCTTCGCCTACCTGTAAATTCCAAACGTGCATGCCTAAAGAAGAGGCGATATCAGTATTCTCTTTTTTGTCATCAATGAATAAAGTACGTTTCATGGATAAATCGTGCTTTTTTACAATGTAATTGAAGGCTTCAGGCTCAGGTTTGCGCCATCCAATTTCAAAGGAAAAATAGATTTTCTCAAAACATTGGTAAAATTCACGGGCGAAAGTATGTCCCACCTTGTGTTCAAATTTGGCCACATGAATCTCATCAGTATTGCTTAAAAGAAATAAACGGTATTTGTGCGATAGCTTTTGAAGGAATTCCAGTCTTTCTAGTGGGAAATCCAGTAAAACCGAATTCCATGCTGTTCTGATATCGTCTATTGAAGCGTTAGGAATCATCTTTTTCATTTCAATCATGAATTGAACTTCGGTGATTTTTCCTTTTTCGAATTGAATATTGATATCGTCTAATTGTTTATTCCAAGACGGAAGCCCTAATTTTTTTAAAGCCTCAAGTGAAGCATTTTTATCCAAATTGATCAATACATCGCCAAAATCGAAAATAATAGTGTTAATCATAGTCTAGCATAAATTACAAGTTCGTCACTTCCTATTTTTTGTTCCGCTATTATTTTTCCAGTGATTTTAGGGGCTGTTATTCCACTTGAAAAATGCGTGTGTCCTTTAAAAACCCTTGCTTCGTCCCAGAATTGAGCGTCAATAAAAGTTTGCAAAGTTTGGCTTCCTCCTTCTATAATGACCGACTGAATTTCTTTCTCATATAAGTAGTTACTTAGCTGTTCTGCCAGGTTTTGTGAGAAATCAATTTCATTTTCGGTGACCAAAATCGTTAAAGCCGAATTATCAAATATAGCACTTTCTTTTGAAATTCGGTTTTTTTTATCCAGAACTATACGAATTGGATGACTCCCTTTCCAATCCCGTGCTGTTAAACTCGGGTTGTCATCAATAACAGTTTGTGTGCCTATAAGGATTCCTTGTTCTTCGGTTCGCCATTTATGTACTAATTGTCTTGAATATTGGTTGGTTATCCAGACTGGTTTTTGTTCGTCTCTGGTTTGTGGTGCAATAAAGCCATCTTCTGTTTCGGCCCACTTTAAAATGATATACGGACGCTTTTTGGTGTGAAAAGTGAAAAACCGTTTGTTTAATTCGTTGCACGCTTCTTCTAAAACACCTACGGTTACATTGATGCCGGCTTCTTTCAGTTTTCTGATGCCGTTGCCTGAAACTTTCGCAAAAGGATCAATCGTACCAATAACGACATTCGGAATCTTATGATGAATAATCAAATCAGAACACGGTGGTGTTTTTCCAAAGTGGCTGCAAGGTTCTAAACTAACGTATATGGTTGCTTTTGATAGTAAGGATTTGTCTTTTACAGAATGTATGGCATTCACTTCAGCATGCGCTTGACCGGCTTTTTGGTGCCAGCCTTCTCCAATTATCCTTCCGTCATGAACAATTACACTGCCAACTAACGGATTGGGGTAGGTGGTTCCTAAGCCTTTTTTGGCTAGTTCAATGCAGCGTTGTATGTATTTTTCCTGTATCTTCACATCACAAAAATAAGCTTTTAATTTTATGTTGATTCGAGAAATAAAACGCGAAGATAATGAGCAAGTGGCTCAGGTAATTCGTACTGTATTGGAAGAGTTTAATGTGCCAAAAGTGGGAACTGCCTATGCCGATCCGCAATTGGATGCCATGTTTGAAGCGTATCAAGAACCTAATTCAACGTATTTTGTTGTTGAGAACGAAGGAAGAATAATAGGCGTGGCCGGAATTGCTCCGTTAGCGAATGCATCACCAGATGTTTGTGAACTCCAAAAGATGTATTTCCTGCCGGAAACACGCGGTTTGGGAATTGGCACACAAATGATGGAGGTTTGTTTAGCTAAAGCGAAGGATTTCGGATTTAAAAAATGCTACCTCGAAACCATGCCGTACATGGAAGCGGCGCAAAAATTATATAAAAGATCAGGATTTGATTATCTGAAAGAACCAATGGGTTGTACAGGTCATACTTCCTGTCCGGTTTGGATGATCAAGGAATTGACAACAGACAATCAATAACCATCAGATGCTACTAAAAGAATATAAAAACCAATTTGCACAAGAACTTAACTCGATTTATGATGTTCAGGAAATAGACAGTTTCTTTTACATTCTCTTGGAAGCGTTCCATCAAATGAAACGTGTCGATTTGGCACTGCATCCCGAAATGGAACTCGATCCTATGCAATTGTTGCAGTGGGAAACGGTTTTAGCACAGCTGATAGAACAACGACCTATTCAATATATTTTAGGTGAAACCGAATTTTTCGGCCTCCCTTTTTATGTGAATGAGAACACACTGATTCCTCGTCCGGAAACCGAAGAGTTAGTCGATTGGATTATTAATCAACTGAAAGTCGAAAGTCGAAAGTCGAGAGTTAAAATACTTGATATTGGTACAGGAACCGGTTGTATTGCGGTTTCTTTGGCTAAAAATTTACCTGATGCTGAAGTTTTTGCTTTGGATGTTTCTGAAAAGGCTTTGGCTGTTGCCAAAAAGAACGCCGCAAGAAACGGGGTTTCGGTAACATTTCTACACCAAAGTATCTTGGAAACGGAAGACTTATTTAAGCAATTTGATATCATCGTTTCGAATCCTCCTTATGTGCGTAATCTGGAAAAAGAAGAAATCAAGAAGAATGTATTGGATTATGAACCGCATTTAGCGCTTTTTGTGGAAGATCATGAT
>DATEDY010000015.1:0-3863 GCA_035281405.1 Flavobacterium sp. | reverse complement strand
TGTTCACTTTATCAGAAACCGGCATAACGAATCCGTTTTCAAACATTAAAGCCAATTGCGCTTCCTGTTTTGCCTGTTTTTCCAGACGTTCTCTTTCACGTTCTTTTCTGTTTTCTTCTTCTAGTTTTGCGTAATATTCCTCGTTGTATTCTTCATCAGATTCCTCATCGCCACCGTCTGTTGGCGGATCTGCTTCCACCACTAGCTCTTCAATCGGAGCAGCATCAACAACAGCAGGAGCAGTTTCATCCACCACATATTCTTCCACAACGGCAGCAGTATCCACTACCACAGCAGCAGAATCCACAACAGCGAATTCATCTTCGTATCTGTTATAATCATTATTTTCTGAAACGCCATACACAACCAAGCTATTGTTGTTCCATGCCAATGTATAATTATCATTTGACGGAGAATAGATTTGGTATTTAGGGTAACTTTTAATGGTTTCCACAATAGAATCATTGGCTTTAGCCTGATCCATTTTATTTTGGATAAACTGTTGTAACCCTTTCTGATCAATTAAAGGCAGGGAGATTTGATAGTACGGAATACTATCTGTAAAATTTCCGTGAATGGTTACCGGTTTTGATTTGTCGATAAACGACATAAAATCATTCAGTTTGAATTTGGATTCTTTTCTGTTTAAGCTCTTCAATGCCTTGTGATTAAAAAGGCTGTCAATGTTTGCTTTTTTAGCAAACTGTTGCGAGTTGAACTGTACAAAATAGTCGTAATTCTCTTTCTTTACCTGTCCGAAAGCCAGAACAGGCAGCATTAAAAATAAATAAAAATACTTTTTCATAATTTAATTAGTGAAGCTTATGGAATTGTTCATCAGTTTATTGTTATTTAAAACATTCCATATATTCTGCTTTAAAAACACTGTTTTTTTGGATTTTGAAAGTTTGCAGCCCGGATTTTGAACAGTAGCCACTTCTTTATCGAAAGTGTACACTGCGGTGATGCTGGCCTTTAACAAATCTTCTTTTTTATCGTCGTTTTTGGTTAAATTTTTTGGCAACGGATAGGACGCAATACGTTCGAATTTGCCGTTAGTTTCTTTGAAATGCATCAGATTATTTTTCTTGTCGATGGTATTCAATACTCTATTCAACGCTTCGATGGAATTGTATGAAAAGTTGATTTTGAAAATATAATTACTAAAATCGTGTGAGGTTGCCACCTTAGAAATGCCTTTTACTTTTAAAGCTTCCGTTTTGAATTTTGCCAATTTGGCTTTGATATCCTCTTCGTTAGGGATACTTACTCCGTCCACTTCTTCCAGCATAATTGCCGATCTCATTTTAAGCCATGAATCCGAAAAATCGACAATCAGACTATAATCGCCAGATTGATCCTTGTTGTGTTTGATCTTTTCGGTAATTTCAAAACAACCGGTAAGAAGAAAGAAAACACTTATTAAAGCCCATTTTTTCATGGCGCAAAAATAAGATTAAATTAACATAATGTCATTATTTGTAGCATAAAGATATTAACCGGAAATGAGTACCTTTACAGCCACAATATTTGAATAGTAATTTATGTTTCCATTACACAGAGGTAGAAGGTTACGCGTTAATGAATCGATACGAAGTTTAGTTCGCGAAACCAGCTTAAGTCCGTCCGATTTTATGTTCCCTATGTTCATTGCAGAAGGAGAAAATGTCCAAGTTGCGATTCCTTCGATGCCGGGAATTTACCGTCGTTCGATCGATTTAACCGTAGCAGAAGTACAAGAATTGTTTTCCCTTGGTATCAGAGCCGTCAACATTTATGTAAAAGTCAATGATGATTTGAAAGACAATACCGGAAAAGAAGCCTGGAACCCGAACGGATTAATGCAGCAAGCTATCCGTGCCATCAAAGCCGCTTGTCCTGAAATGATTGTGATGCCTGATGTGGCGTTGGATCCTTACTCGATGTACGGTCATGACGGAATTATTGAAAACGGTGATGTAGCTAACGATGCCACTGTGGAAGCATTAGTAAAAATGGCCGTATCCCATGCACAGGCCGGAGCTGATTTTGTGGCGCCGAGTGACATGATGGATGGTCGTGTATTGCGTTTGCGTGAAGGATTGGATGCTGCAGGTTTTCATAATGTGGGTATCATGAGTTATTCGGCGAAGTATGCATCTGCGTTTTACGGACCATTCCGTGATGCTTTGGACAGTGCGCCTAAAGAAGCCGATGTTGCCGTTCCGAAAGACAAAAAAACCTACCAGATGGATTATGCCAACCGCATAGAAGCCATCAGAGAAGCGGTTATGGATGTGGAAGAAGGTGCCGATATGGTTATGGTAAAACCCGGGATTGCTTACTTAGACATTGTTCGTGAAGTAAAAAATGCCGTGAACGTTCCTGTAACTGTATTCCATGTATCCGGAGAATATGCGATGATCAAAGCCGCTGCCGAAAGAGGTTGGCTGGATAATGACAAAATCATGATGGAACAATTGATGTGCATCAAGCGTGCCGGAGCCAGTTTAATATCCACCTATTTTGCTAAAGAAGCAGCTATTTTATTGAATCAGAAATAATGAAAAAGATTGTATTGCCTTTTTGCTTACTAGCCTTAGTATCGTGCAAAAAAGAAACAGAAGAAAAAGCCTCCCTTTATCCGGAAGAACAAAAATCGGCTAAAGAAATAGAACTAGCATTAGGTAAAGAAATATTTGAAGGCAAAGGCGTATGTTACACTTGTCATAAGCCGGAAGTAAAAACGGTGGGGCCGGCCATTATGGATATTGCGAAAATTTACAAAGAAAAAGGCGGCAGCATTACTGAATTCCTTCAGGAAAAAAGCGAGCCGATAGTAGATCCGAGTCAGTATGCTACCATGAAAACCAATTTTGCCATTACCAAAAACCTTCCTGAAGAAGAGTTAAAAGCGTTAGAAGCGTATATGCTCAGCTTTTCGAAATAAAACAAAATCAAGTCATCTCCGGATGGCTTTTTTTATTTAAATGTTTTATTTTTATGCGATGGAAACGGCATTTATAACATCGCCTTTGGGCATTACAAAAATTGAAGGAGACGAGAATGGCATTGCGGTTATTTGCTGCGCCAGTTCGAGCGTTGCTCTCGAGTCGGTATTATCGGAAGGGAAAGCAACCAAAAAAATTCCGGCTGTTTTAGAAGAAGCCGTTAGCCAACTTCAGGACTATTTTGAAGGAAAGAGAACCGAATTCACTTTCCAACTCAACCCGAAAGGCACCGATTTCCAGCAAAAAGTATGGCAGGAATTACTCAATATACCGTTTGGAAAAACCACTTCGTATATGGACTTGTCCAAGAAATTGGGCGATGTGAAAGCCATTCGTGCCGTCGCATCGGCCAATGGTAAAAACCCGTTATGGATTGTCGTGCCGTGTCACCGAGTGATTGGCAGTGATGGTTCGTTGACCGGTTATGCCGGCGGATTGTGGCGGAAGAAATGGTTGTTAGAGCATGAGAGTCCGTCCCAGCAGCAAAGTCTGTTTTAAAACAGTGAATCCATACCTTATTTCAATACAATTTTTACATTCGTAACATCAACGCCAAAATCACTACATCATGTTAGATAAAATCCAACTCGAAAACGTCCTCTTTTTAGATATTGAAACCGTTCCGGAAACAGCATCCTTTTCAGACTTAGACGACACCAAACAAGAGCTATTTGATCTCAAAACCAAATACCAGCGCAAGGACGATTTTACTCCGGAGGAATTTTATGACCATGCCGGGATTTGGGCCGAGTTTGGAAAAATCATCTGTATTTCTGTTGGGTATTTTACATTCAAAGGCGATATCAGACACTTTAGAGTTACCTCTTTTTTTGGTGAAGAAGCCAAAATACTGAAAGACTTCTCCAATTTATT
>DATEDY010000014.1:0-3742 GCA_035281405.1 Flavobacterium sp. | reverse complement strand
TGCCTCAATCATCACATTAAGTTCTGGTTTTAGACCATTCCAATCTGAATTATTTCCTTGGTTTCATGTATTTGAAAAGGAAATTACCTACACAGTACCTACAGAAGTAGAAGTTGGCCAAACATTTTTTGATATTCCTTTCACAGGAAAAACGTTTGTTGGTTTTCAACAAAGTTTAGCTGCCCGTGAATCCCAAGGGAAATATCATAAGGTAAACAGTTTTGGTTATCTTGGTAAATATCAATTTGGTTCTCAAACGTTAGAATCGTTGGGAATCAATGATGAAAAGAAGTTTCTGAAAAGCAGAAAACTTCAGGAAAAGGCTTTTATTGCGTATTTAGCACGAAATAAGTGGGAATTACGCAAAGAAATTGCAAAGTATTCTGGAAGGGTAATTCAGGGTATCCCTATTACCGAATCGGGTATTTTAGCAGCAGCGCACTTGGGAGGGCCGGGTTCTGTTAAACGTTTTTTACGTTCTGGTGGACGTAAGAAGTTTGTAGACGGTTTTGGTACTTCCGTTGCGGAGTATTTAAAAGAATTTGCTGGTTATGATACCAGTTTTATTGAGGCGAATAAAAAAGCAAAAGCAAGTTACTACGTGTATTAGTAGTTTTTGTGAATGATGAAAATGCAAGGTCGGTTATGTAAATCGACCTTTTGTTTTTTCCAGTCTTTTATAGCTAAAGTTTTAATGTATTCTGTTGGAAGCGTAATGTCACAAGCAATGCAAAGATTGGTGTTTGGTTGTAATGTAGCTAAAAGATCTTCCAGTAACTTGTTGTTTCTGTAAGGTGTTTCAATAAACAACTGCGATTGATTTTTGTCAAATGATAGTTTTTCGAAATTCTTCAATGCCGTTTTTTTCTCTCCTTTATCAATAGGTAAATAACCATTGAAAGCAAAACTTTGACCATTCATTCCTGAAGCCATTACGGCTAATAAAATTGAGCTTGGTCCTACTAAGGGAACGACTTGTATGCCTTTTTCGTGCGCGAGTTTAACAATAACAGCGCCGGGATCAGCTACGCCGGGACAACCCGCTTCGCTCATTAATCCAATGTTTTGCCCGTTTAAAAGTGGTTTGATGAATTCCTGATGTTCGTGTGTTTCGGTATGTTTGTTGAGTACAGAAATCTTTAAATCAGGTTGTTTTTTTTCAGGATGAACGCTTTTGATGAAACGACGAGCGGTCTTTTCGTTTTCAACAATATAATGGTCGATAAAGTCAATGCTTCTTTTGATAGTTTGAGGTAAAACATCTTCCGGATTCATTTCGCCCAAAGTGGTAGGGATTAAGTATAGTTTTCCTAAAAATGTAATGGGTTTCATTGGTTTTATTTTTTCAAAAGTTTTTGTGCAATACTGCTGCAAGCTTGGTCTAACATATTGTAGACTTTGTCAAATCCATCTTGTAATCCATAATATGGATCAGGTACATCAACTTTTTCGCCTGGAAAAATTTCTTCAAGAATGAGTTGTACTTTTGCTTTGTCAGTTTCATTTTGTGCTTGGGCTATGACATCGCGATAGTTTTGCTTGTCCATCACATAGATATAGTCAAATTCCTGAAAATCTCTTTTCGAAAAATGACGGCCTCTTAAATGCGTAATATCCAGATTGTTGCTTTTAGCTGTGGCAATCGATCTTTTATCAGGAGCTTGCCCTACATGCCAATCGCCTGTTCCGGCTGAATCAACTATGAAATCTTCAGAAAGTTTAGCGCGTAGAATACCTTCGGCCAATGGAGAACGGCAAATATTCCCCAAGCAGACCATTAATATTTTTGTAGGCATTACAGTGAAAGTTTCTTGTTGATATCATCAACAAATTTCTTGAATTGCTTATCGGTTGAAACCAAGTTGTCTACGGTTTTGCAAGCGTGCAATACGGTTGCGTGATCCCTGTCTCCAATTTGAGAGCCAATATTAGCCAAAGAAGCCTTGGTGTATTTTTTAGCAAAAAACATAGCTAATTGACGCGCCTGAACAACATGACGTTTTCTGGTTTGCGATTGTAGTGTCAATACATCCAATTGGAAATAATCAGAAACTACTTTTTGGATGTAGTCAATAGAAATTTCACGCTTCACATTTTTCACGAACTTCTCAACGATCTGTTTTGCTAAATCGATAGTTACTTCTTTTTTGTTGAAAGAAGATTGAGCGATTAATGAAATGATAGCGCCTTCTAATTCGCGTACATTGGTTTTGATGTTTCGGGCAACATATTCAATAATGTCTTCCGGCATTTCAACACCGTCACGGAACAAAATATTTTTTAAGATAGAAACTCTGGTTTCGTAATCAGGTTGGTGTAATTCTGCAGATAATCCCCATTTGAAACGAGATAATAAGCGTTGCTCAATATCCTGCATGTCAACCGGAGCTTTGTCTGAAGTTAAAATTACCTGCTTTCCGTTTTGATGTAAATGATTGAAGATGTGGAAAAACACGTCCTGAGTGCCTGATTTTCCAGATAAAAACTGCACATCGTCAATAATTAGAACATCAATCAATTGGTAGAAATGAATGAAATCATTTCTTGTATTTTTCTTTACCGAATCAATATATTGTTGTGTGAAAATTTCAGCTGATATATATAGGACGGTTTTTTCTGGGTATTTATCTTTAATTTCAACACCTATAGCATGTGCTAAGTGTGTTTTTCCTAATCCAACGCCTCCAAAAATTAATAACGGGTTGAAAGAAGTTCCTCCTGGTTTATTGGCAACGGCCATACCTGCGCTTCTAGCCAAACGGTTAGAATCTCCTTCCAAGAAATTGTCAAAACTGTAATTCGCATTTAACTGTGATTCAATTTTGATATTTCGAATTCCAGGAATGATAAATGGATTTTTTAACTCTGGATTTTTTTGTTGAACTGGAACGTCAATTTCCTGTGTTTTTACAGGTTGACGTGTAGCACTCGGTAACTGTTCAGTAAATGGAAGTTTGTTCCCGTAGGTGTTTTCCATTTTGATTTTATACAGTAACTTCGCATTTTTTCCAAGCTCTTTTTGTAAGGCTACTTTTAATAACTTAACATAGTGTTCTTCTAGCCATTCGTAGAAGAATTTACTTGGCACTTGAATATAAAGCGCGTTGTCTGTAAGCTCTACTGACTTGATTGGTTCGAACCAAGTTTTGTATGCTTGCTCCTGTATGTTATCTTTTATGAAAGACAGACAGTTTTCCCAGACTGATTCCGCAGTTTTATTCATTGTGTGCATTCTTATATTGTTAGTTTTAAAGGTTTTACTTGGACAAATTACGGGCCAAGAATTTGAGTAGATTGGGATAGCAAATATGGGTCATAAATATTGTAAAAAAAAATTTTTTTGTTATTGATTTTATGGAAAAATTGTTGTAAGAAATTTTGTTGGGGTTACCAAATGTTTAAATAATTATTATAAGAAATTAATGAAAATTCACGAGTTAAAAGTTAGAGTTCGGTACGCTGAAACCGATCAAATGGGAATGGTATATCATGGCAATTACGCACAGTATTTTGAGTTAGGCCGAGTGGAATGGCTTAGAAATCTGGGAGTTTCATATAAACTGATGGAAGGAACGGGAGTAATGCTTCCCGTTGTGTCGTTGTCTATGAATTATAAAAAACCGGCACGTTATGATGATGAGTTGACCATACGTACCATCTTCAAAAGTCAGACTTCGGTTAAGATAGAATTCGACTATGAGGTGTATAATGAAAAGGCAGAGTTATTAACAACGGGTAATTC
>DATEDY010000013.1:0-2795 GCA_035281405.1 Flavobacterium sp. | reverse complement strand
ATTACAAACTACAGGACGTTTCGTTAGAATCACTGCCAGCGGAATTGGTGAAAGCCATCCACACAACGTAACCATTACAAAAGAAGCACCTAATTATTCAAGATAATATTTGTAAGCTATTCATACAAAAAGGGGTTCGTTTAACGAATCCCTTTTTTAATTCTATTTCCTCTGAATTAAGATTCCTTTTTCTTTCTGAATATAAAATATAAAACACCACTAATTATAAGTGATACAATGGAACAGCTAACAAGGACAATGCTATTTGTAATTGTATCAGTACTTGCGCATATGGCTGATAAGCGACCTACAACATATGAAAAGGCATAAGGTAATGAAAGTGCTAAGGCTAAATACTTAGGATTTGTATTTTGAGTAATTAGGGATAGAAGTACAGGGCCAACATGAAATTCAGCCAAGGCAATAAAAAAAGAAGCAATAACAATTAGTGGTATTGCATTGGATGATGGATTTACTCCTATAGAGGCTAAAGTTAGTAGCCCGATAGCCGCTAACAGAAAGCCGATGCTGATTTTAATTTTGGAATGGTAACGATACGATAGCCAAAGGAAACTGAATAGTATTCCCAGTGGAATGGAAAAATAAGTATCTATGGATCCAAGTGTATTCCAAAAATACGAATGAGGTTCTGTAGTCAGAAATTGTGCCGCAATGGAATACAATCGGTTGCTGAAAAATTCAAAGAATAACCAGAAAAGGCTAACTAAAAGAATAAATACTGAAACTGTTATTGCTTTCTTTGGCAAGTCATTCGAATTAAAGATATATTCGTTTTGCTTTTCTTTATTCTCCTTTATCATTAAAAATAATAACATGGAAAATAGCATGAAAACACTTCCAATTACAAATCCTATTTTGTAATCTTCAAAGGCGCATAATGTAATTACTGTAATGCCAAGAAATGTACCTGCTGTTAATATAGTATATAAAATGGTAAATCCGGAATCCATAATGGCTGTTTTATTCAGATAGAATTTGCCGAATTGTGCCGTTATGTTTGGCGAAAACAATCCACTACCTAATGATAGTAATCCGACGCCAATGTATATCCCTATAACCGATGGAATAAAAAAAGAAAGACAGGCTAAAAGTTGTAAGATACCGCCTAAAATGATAGTTCTACGATTTCCAATAATCAAATCTCCTAAGATACCGCCAAGGAGTTGTGTAAAAATAAAACTGGATACAAATAGACCGTAAATAATAGAAGTTTCTACTTCTCCTAGTTTTACTGTATTAATCATGTAAAGGACTAAAATAGATCTGATTCCGTAAAATGAAGCTCTTTCAAAAGCTCTTGATGCAGCAAATAAAAATGTTTCCTTAGAATGGGACGGACTTTTTGTAATGGATGTCATTTTAGGTTAATTGAATTGATTCCAAATATATGTTTTTTTAGAAGAATCACTTTATCTGAAAATTAGGATTGAATATTTTCATTGTGAATATGGTATTTTTTATTGTTTGAATTTTGCAAAGTGTATTTTTGATAGGGGTAAATCTTTAAAATCGTAAAAATATCACGGTGTTTAGGTTGTTTTTGTAGGGTATTATATATTTAATAATAGTTTTTAAATATTTTACCTATGAAAAGAAAGTATTTTTTAGCTTTTGTTCTGATAACATTAGCGCTCGTTTCCTTGTTGGTTGATTTTGAGTCTTCTAACACAACCGAACCCATTAAAGTACAATTTGATAGTGGAGACACTGCTTGGATGATTGTCGCAACTGCATTGGTATTATTAATGACTCCGGGCTTGGGTTTCTTCTACGGAGGCATGGTCGGAAAGAAGAATGTAATCAGTACCATGCTGCAAAGTTTTATGGCCATGGTAATTGTGAGTATTTTGTGGGTAATTGTTGGCTACGGCTTATCATTTGGGAATTCTTGGCACGGCATCATTGGGAATCCATTGGATAATTTATTCTTCAATAATGTAGGAGTGAATACCGCTTGGGGATTAGCGCCTACTATTCCATTATTACTGTTCGCTTTGTTTCAGGCAAAGTTTGCCATTATTACACCCGCTTTAATCACTGGTGCTTTTGCAGAAAGAATACGATTCTGGGCTTATTTACTGTTCATGGTGTTGTTTATCCTGTTGGTGTATGCTCCCTTGACACATTGTGCTTGGCATCCCGAAGGACTTTTCTTTAAAATGGGTGTGCTTGATTTTGCCGGTGGTGTA
Organism: Flavobacterium sp.; assembly: GCA_035281405.1. Classification (GTDB taxonomy): domain Bacteria; phylum Bacteroidota; class Bacteroidia; order Flavobacteriales; family Flavobacteriaceae; genus Flavobacterium. Next base: position 585 of record DATEDY010000013.1, on the reverse strand, counting down.
GCAGTACACATGAGTGCCGGATGGGCAGCATTAGCTGGAGCCATGTTTTTAGGTAAACGCAAGAATCAAAAAAACAGTCCCGCACGAATTACTTATGTACTTCTTGGTACTGGTTTGCTGTGGTTCGGATGGTTCGGATTCAATGCAGGTTCTGCAATGGGAGCCAATCACCTGGCGGTTCAGGCATTGTCAACAACAACCGTTGCAGCCGCTACTGCTTCCATGACATGGGTTTTCTTTGATAAAATACTCGGACATAAGTTATCAGCCATGGGGGCTTGTATCGGAGCTGTTGTAGGTTTAGTTGCTATTACGCCTGCCGCTGGCTTTGTAAGTATCCCTCATGCCATATTCATCGGTTTGATCAGTAGTGTAGTAAGCAATCTTCTTGTAGCTAAGTTTCCTAAAGGAAAGATCGACGATGCTCTGGATGTTTTCAGTTGCCACGGAGTAGGAGGTATGGTAGGTATGCTCTTGACCGGTGTTTTTGCTTCTAAGAAAATCAATCCGGCTATTGAGTACGAAGGACTGTTTTTTGGTGAAACGAGATTGTTCTTTAATCATGTATTGGTTTTGCTCATTGTT
>DATEDY010000012.1:0-9090 GCA_035281405.1 Flavobacterium sp. | reverse complement strand
GCCATGCCCCGGATTGCCTTGGCAGCACCGGCTATAAGATAGGCGCTGCGAGTATTGTACAGGTCTTCCAGGGCGAATATCAAAGCTGCGGGTGGTAGGCCGGTCACTTCAAAAGCAGCCAGGATGTACCCCCTCAGGCGTATGCATTCCTGTGTGCCTCTTCCTTTGTAGAGCGCATGGCCTTCACGCAGTAGCGAACACAATTCATTCCTGAGTTCAGGATTAGCCCGAACTTCATCCACAAATGCGGCAATGTTTTCCTCAGAACTGTGCTGGTCAAATGTGGTGAGTCTTTTGTTGCTTTTCTTTTTCCAAAACATAGGGCAATGCGCTTTTGTTGTGAGTGGATTATAAAAGTGTGTTCAGTCTTTTCAGCAGAATTCCAAAATCATCTTCTTGAGCTTCACTACTTTCTGTTTTTGCCTTTAATAGTTTTGGATGTTCAGCATGCTGCCTGATTTTATCCAGAAGTTCTTCGTCTTTGCGGATTTTGTTGAGGCCATCTTCGTCTTGCAGGGTAAGTTTAGACAACAGCACCGTTAGCAGGTGATGATCCTGCTCTTTTTCATCCTTAAAGGCTTCAACTGATTTTGAAAGCAAGAGTTCGGGATTTTGGGCATCCAGCGCATGAGCGGAGGCTTCCCGTACTTCCGATGATTGCGTTTTATTCTCGAAAAGAGAAAGTAGAAAATCAGTGCTGTTCGTATCGGAAGACAAAGCGTGGATGGCCATGATTTTTGCTTTTTCATCTCCGGATTTTTCAGCAACCTCCCTGAACAGGTCGAGAAAATTATGAGGGTCAAGCGACAGATAATAGACTGCAGATTCTTCTGAAACAATGGCCTGGTCTGGATTTTTCAGACCCTCTGCCAGTTCCCTTTGTAACCACTCGTCTTTCTGGTAGGCCAGCAAATCGATGGCTTCAATGGCAATTTGTTTATCTTGGTCCCCGATAAGTTTTCGTAGGCCTACTGTCACTATGGGACGGAACTGTTTAAATGCAGGTCCTTCAAGGCTTAAAACCCGGATTTGGAGCATCACCGTCTTTCTTAATTCCGCAGCCTCGGAAAGGTCTGTCACGATGTCGACAAGCATTCTCACAAATTCTTCAGTATGTCCAAGGTATGTGGTAAGAAGTTGTACGACTCCACTTCTGACAGCTGCAGGTTCCTGTTTGTCGGTAACAATTTTGGTAAGATTGTCCAGTTCTCCAATAGGCTCAGTAACGGAGTCCAGCGCAGCAAGCCGTAGTTGAGTGTCAAGACTCTTGTCCAAAATTTGTTGAATAGGTTGATTATGTTGCTTTTCGGTCATAGTTTTTAGTAAAGGTAAGGAAGGTGCTGTGAAATGAAAAGGGACATTGTCATAGTCAAATCCAATGGAGTTAGTAGGAGCTAGTCTGCCTTTGTAATCAATCACTTCCTCAATGGTGGGTTGTGAAGTGGGTTTGGGCAATACCTTGTATCCTTTTTTGACAGTAGGATATTTACCATAAGGTGCTTGTGGCGGTCGGGGCGCTTGTGTGTCTCCGTTCCATGGCCATTGTGTTTCCTGGGAATAGGCTCCGAATCCTAAGTCTCGGTTGGGGCTCAATCCCTGAGGAGAATAACTATTGGCATCTTTTGAGTCAAAGCGATCCCAGTGATTTTGCCATAGCGCCCACAGGCGGTCCACATTGGAGTGCAGCATAAAGAAAACCGGATCCTGAGGGGCGGTTGGAATATCTGAAATCTGCCCTCTGAAACTCATGTGACCACCCCCATGTGGCGCACTGAAAATATATCCGGGACGGGAACCTCTTGGCCTGTTCTGATCCCAAAACAGGTTAAGGTAAATTCCTTTTCCCATGTTAATCGCATAAGATTCCGGAGCATTCCTGTTTATTAGTACATCCCAGCCTCCATTGAGCGTCAGATCCCAATTGAAGGCAGATCTTAAAAGTTGAGCAGATCCGGGTGGTTTCCAATTCCGTAAAGGATTCGAGAGAGAGAAAGTAGGGACAGCTGCGTTGCCTGTTGTGACAATGTCGATTTTCCCGGCAAAATTTTCACTAAAGAGATTGGGGGCAGGAAAATCCCAGCGCCAATAGTGAAGGGATACACTGGCATCAATTTCCTGTAGATCCCGCTCCAGATTCAAAAGATACAAGCGGTGCCAGGGAAGGAAATTTTCGTAAAAGTGAATTTCATTATCCGTGTTAGCTATATGCATGTCGGTGAACTGCTTGTAAAAGGCGTATCCATCCTTCTGATTTAATAGGGAGAATGCTCTGATGAACCGGTTTTTTTCTTCCTCAGTGAGAGTCTCGACATCCTTTCTCACCCGAACCATTAGGGCTTCAGTAGCAACAGGTGCTGCAGTTGGATTTTTGTTCGGGTCATCCTGAAAAACACAAAGTTGAATGTCTTTGTCACGGGTGCTGGCATTTCCAAAATCTCCGGATAGGTAAAAAGTAGTCCAAGTTTCATCCACACAAATTAAGGTTGCGGTGGGATAAACTGTTTTTCGGAGTGCATCGGTAAAAACGGCACGACCTCTGCCTTGATTTCGGGTTCTTAGGTACAAAATTTTGTTTCCGCTGTTACTTCTTACGCGGATATGGCAAATGGAAGATCCCCAAGTCAAATAGGGAAGGTGAAGATCCTTATCAGGACTAGGGCAATTAATTTTAATTTCGATATTCATTGGTGTCAGGTTTTAATGACTAAATAATAGCACTTTTATTCAGCCAATGTACCGAAAGCAATACAAATCCTTACCCGTATTTCTACTGTATTTTTCTTTACGGTGGCTGAGGTTTGGTTGCTGATCCTGTCGAAATATCGACGGTGGCTGAGGTCCTCGAAGCCACACATTGCTATTGTCATTTAAATGAAGTAGGACCGAAATGCTTTTACTTACCCCTTTGTTTATAAAGTTTTTCCTGATAACTCTTAACTTTTCTTTCAATTAATTCCGTTCTACGTTCGGGATTATATAAAGCAGGATTTTGTAGCATAACCAATAAAGTAATCTTCTCTTTTTCATTCAATCTTTCAATTGGTTTTTGAAAGTAATAGTCCGATGCTTTTTTTACCCCGACAATATTATGCAGAAACTCGCCATTTAAAAGATGTTGCTTTAAACAATCATTAGAGCTGAAAGACCTTTTAATTTTTGCTGCATACAATTTGTTTTTAGAGAAAATCTGATGACGATAAGGATCAACGCTATTAGTGATGATTTTACAGGGACAGACTTTTCGCTCATCAGATTGGTGAATTTCAAAATACAGAATATCCATTGACGAAAGATCTTCTCTCTTAGCCGATTCTATAGATTGCTTAAGACTAATAAACGCTCTATTATTGAATATTGGATTATAATCACTGAGCAAGTAAGCGTAACCAGAGAAAAATATAAGTAGAATTATTAAAACGATTTTAAATAGATTTTTCATGGTAGGGTGGGGTTTTTAAAAAGGTAACGTTGTTAGCAATGACAAAAGACCGCTGTTGGGAGTAGTTAATCTAGGTATTCAATCTTTGTTACCTTTTTAGAAATTTTGTTTTGTGTCATTCCATTTTTTGAGTTTACAATTATACCTTCAAAATACGAGTACTGAATTATATTATCACCACTTTTAGCTATGAAATCTTGTAATTTGGATTGTTCAACTTCTTTTTTAACGCCAACAACTGACATCAAAAGCGTGCGAAATCTTTTTTCTGACACCGAATAAGTTTGCAGATCTATTATTGAGTTAATATTTGATACTGATGCAATTGAAATCTCGTCAATTCCATCATTGTTTAAATCTCCTTCGTTTATTAAAATTAGATTACTACATGAGCAACTTATTTTTAGAGGTTTGATCGTAGTGTCATTAAAACTGACAACATAATCATTCGATTTTCCATCTTTAATATTTCCGTTTCCAAATTTTGTTTGAATTACTTTGGCAACAATCGCTTTTCCTTCGTTATCAAAATTTCCGCCAATTTCTAAACCTATTTCCTTTGATTGTTTGCTATTACAACTTAATAATAAAAGAACTAAGATTGATAAGAAATATTTTTTCATAAGGTTCTGATTAATTACTGCCAACGTCCCGCAACTTGGCGCAGTAGCGGCTTTGTGGAACGATTTGTTTCTTGCTAAGACAAGATTTTCCAGCGGACTCAAGCACAAAGCGCGAACAGGCGAAGGAAAATCGAACGTTGTTGTTTAATATAAAAGAGCTATTGTGCCACCCGAGCGCAGCGAACGGATGAAATAAATCGCTGTAATATGCTGGTTTTGCTATATCATTGAAGATAAGTTTGCGAACCCGGCTTCATTGTTGGAAATATAATTTCACTTTCAAAAACTACATTGTTTTTATTAAGTTCTTTCAATCTATTTTGGGCAATCTTGAAATAGAATCTTCTCTTTTCGGACGAATCATTGATAATAAATTGGTAAAATTCAATAGCCTTCTTTTTGTTTTTGATGCATTCATAGTATTGAGCATTGGCATAATGGTAAATATAGTCGCCCTTTCTCAAACTGTCGATATATGATTTTGCACTTTCATAATCTTTAACTTAACATAGTTTGCAGCCAAGGCAGTTGCGTTATCCCCGAAAACGTATGGATATTTACCAATGGAATTATTAATTTGTTTTATAGATTCCTTATAGTTTCCATTCCTATAAAATATTTCTGCCTTAAAATAACTTATTTGGGCTTGACACATATTTGAGACTTCACTTCTAAGTTCTGATTTTGAAGTATTAAAACCCTTAATCAAACTGTCAGCTTTAAAGATTAATATATTAGCTGGAAGATCAGAATTATAAAGCGAGATTAATTTCATATTAAAACTATCTCTAACTTTTCCCAATTCTTCTTCATGCTTACAACCTGGATAAAGGTCATGATGTGATGAATTAGGATTGTTATCTTTTTGGGTACAACAAGATAAAACTATCAATACTGCACTTAGAATAACTAATTTCTTCATAGACGGCTAGTTCTTTAAAATAACTTACAACGTTCCTCGGCTTGGCGCAGTAGCGATTTCGTAGAATGATTATTTCTTGCTAATATAAGTTTTCCAGCGGACTCGAGCAAGAATTGCAAACAGGTCAAGAAAAATAGGAGAGTGGTTTACTGATTAGTAGCTATTGCGCTAAATCGTTGTTGTAAGCAGTAAAATTACCAATACACATATTCATATTTATATTGACTTTCTCCATCATCTCGGTTTATGGTTTTTAAACTCAACTTCCCTCTTTCATTATATTCATATTTATCTACATATTTTGTTCCACTTTGAACATCCTCATATATTTCTTGAATTAACAAGTTGTCCTTGTAAATATAAGTTGTTCTGGAGACTACCTTTCCTTTTTCAGATATTAGTTTTTCAGTAAGTTTTTTATTTTGATAGCTATATTTTGTCAAATTATCACCGATAGTTTCTGAAATTATGTTCCCATCGTTATCGATTTGCTTTATGGTTAAATCATTAATTCCAAAAGAATAGTTTGAATACTCTAAAATAATTTTATTGTTCTGATATTTTGTAGATGAAGAACTTTCAACTTTCTTTTTATAATTATATGTTTTAGAGCTAATTTCTTGTTGTTTGTCATTCAAGAAGGTTTCAGCAAGTAAATATTTTTTTCTTTTTAATAAATCTGTATAACTTTTGCTTTTCAATAGACTTATTGTGTCATTTATCTGTTTGATTTCATCTAAATAGCTAAATTCGTTAAATTCTAAATCGTCAACGTTATTTACAAATTTTTCTGTTTCTTCAGTAAGATAAGTATAGGTTTTATTTGTTTTTGCATCACTTGAGTAAATTTCAATTTCAACTCCTATGTTTGAATGAGCGAAAGTTAAACTTTTCATATTATTTTCATTATCCCATTGAAAATACCAAATGGCAAAAACTTTATCGCCATTAAATTCTGAATTTTTAATGAAATATGGTTTACCATTTCTGTTGAAGTTTTGAATAATTCCAACTTTATCATTTTTTGAAATAGTTATTTGTTTAACTCCTTCATTCTTATCACTTAACCACATGAAGTCTTTATCTATGTTTTGTGCTTTAACATAAAATGAAGTTAAAAGTAAAATTATAGCGATTTTTGTTTTTACCATGTTGTAGAAAGTCATTTTTAGATTTCGATTGTCATTGAAGTGGTTGGTATTCCTTTTCCACCTGCCATGATTTTTGTAATGTTTCCTTTCTTTAATGATAAGTCAACAATGATTAAGCTTTGTGAAGGTGGGTTCATAAACCAACCTTGCTGGATTAAAATTCGATCTTTTTTTAGTCCAAGGTTGTCGTACAAATAACAAGCAAGAGGTCCAGCAGCCATTCCTGTTGCTGCTTCCTCTTCAATTCCATATCTTGGGGCAAACATTCTTGTAGTTGTATCTCTTTCTTTACTATTCGTTTTTATGGAAAAGACATAATAACCTATCAAATCGAAGTCATCGCTAATTTGAGTTATCAAATCAAGATTCGGAATTATATTTTTTAGAATGTCTTCTTCAGCTACTGGAATTATGGCAAATGAATTTCCTGTATTGACTATTGAAATAGGGGCATTGGTCAGAATGTCTTCTTTTGTTAGCCCCAATGAATTTAATATTTTTTCTTCATAGCCTGCAATCTCAATATATTGCGGCGGCTTTTGCTCCATAAACGCTAAATCGCCTTGTAGTAAAATCTCTCTTTTCCCATCAATCGTTTCTTTTGAAGTATGCTCATTTTCGATTAAGCCCAATTGCGACAAATAAGAAAAAGTTGCGATAGTGGCGTGTCCGCAATGAGCAATTTGTCTGGTAGGGGTAAAAAAATCAAGTTTAAAGTCAGCCACTTTTGATTTTGAAACAAAGGCTGTTTCAGAAAGCCCAACTTTTTTCGCAACTTTCAATTTTTGTTCGTTTGTTAAATTGTCAGCGTTTAGCACCACGCCTGCTGGGTTTCCACCTTTTCCATTGTCCACAAATGCATTAACTATTTGCACTTCTACTTTTTGAATTTTTTCCATTTTAAAATTAATTTTAGATTTTTAAAATACTTACAATCAATGGACGCAGCGATTAAAAAAAGACGCAAACTTTTTTAACTATTTTGAAATTCAATGAGATTTCCTTTTTTGTCAGTTACTATATTTTTACAATCAACAACAAGTTCTTTCAATTCTTCTCTCCCTCTTTGAACTCTTGTTTTAGCTCCAGAATAGGACATATTCAATTCTTCGGCTAACTTAATTTGAGAATATTTATCATAATAAGTAAGCAAAATTGCTTGTTTATGTTTTTCCGACAGTTTTCTGATTTTCTGATTTATGCAATTACTTAATGAAAGGTAAAGTGGTTCTTCGTTTTCTTGTTCTGCGAAGTCGAAACCCTCAATATCAATCTTTTTATTGCTTTTTCGATAATAATCGTTGACTGTATTTCTTGCTATTTGATACACCCAAGAAATGAGTTTAGAACAATCCGAAAGAGTGTGAATGTTAAGTTGGATTTTCAAGAAAACGTCTTGCAGAATATCTTCGCTGGCATCAATGTCTCTCACTTTACTGAAGATAAATTTTTTCAGTTCTTGATGTAAGTCAACCCATATTTCTTCAACTTGTCTGTTCATAATTATTTTAGAGCGTGTTATGGTTTCATACAACGTTTTGGGGCTTTGCGTTCGGGCGGGATTTCGAAGCCGAAACTTTCAGTTAAAATACAAATTTCAATAGAAGTACAAAACTTGAATTTTGCACTTTAGCCCGCCTGACGTAAAACCCTTGTTATGTGCTGTTTTTATTTCCGTCATTGTTGGTCAGTCGTAAACACTTGATAAAAGTATGAAATGTTGTTCGCCTCACCATTATAAAATCTTTTAAAGGATTTTGCAATCGGGTCTGTGATTGTCCCGTTGGGTAATTTTATAACAATGGGCATCATAGTCACCCCATCTGGAAGATTTGCATCTTCTTGTCTTATCCATTCTCCGCCATTATTCTGGACCATTACTTGTCCAACGTAGCAACCTGCAACAAAGATAGTTTCTGCGAAATCATTTACCGTTAGTCCTTCGTCTCTAAAACGCTGTAAAAATGTGTCAGTAAAATTCAATGTCTCCACCGAAAAGTCTAAGTCAATATTTTCGTTTGCTTTTACTGCACCACGAAATTGTTCAGCAAATTTTAGCCCATTGTCAGGTGTTGTTGTAAACTGAAAATTTAGATTTCGTGATGGCATAGGTCCTTTTTCGTCCTTTTTTTTGCCACCAAATAATTTATCAAATAGTCCCATTGAAATATTTTATTGTTTGTTCGTTGTCATTCTAAAATAGCACTTATCGTGAGGCCGCTAAACGCGTCAGCGGAAAAGGGAGAGCGTACTCTCCGGAACCGCCGAAGTTAGTGAAAAAGACGTTCAACTCACTCAAAACCAGCCGGGGCGATTAGTGGCGGTTGTGTGCCGTATCTATTTGACGGTTGTGTAAATTTCTGAGGCATTCCATATTCGATATTCCACGGACCAAGATTCTGGAATATAAAAAGGGCTCGCATAATAACTTTGATATTCAATAAATAGATTTTGTGAGCTCAGCAATTTTCTTCTTACTTTATTTCGCGTTACGCATTCGCTGCTATAACCTTCGGATATTTCCGCCATGTCGTTTTCTAATACATAATATGGAAAGCGGTTGAAATTTGCACCATACTGGGTTTTTAAGTTTTTTGGATTGAATGAAAAATCAGCATTTGAACAATCTACAACATTTGCTTCAAAACTAAATCGGACTTCAATTTTATAGTTCTTTTCATTTTCTAGTTTTGGTAATTTAAGATCAACCCGCTTAAAACCGTTTTGAGGTTCCGGGTAGGATTGTGAGTGAGAAATTTGGCTAGCAATAATGACTGTGAAAACTAATAGTAGATTTTTCATTTTTAACGGTTTGGGTTTGTAATATGGCATACAACGTTTCGGGGCTTTGCGTTCGGGCGGGTTTCGGAGCACAAAGTTTCAATTTTGCACGTCAACCCGCCTGACGCAAAACCCATGTTAGACGGTCGTATTTATGTCAAAGTTCGTCCAAAT
>DATEDY010000011.1:0-6588 GCA_035281405.1 Flavobacterium sp. | reverse complement strand
AATATCGTATTCAATACCATAATTTCCTGTTGTTGTTGATTGTATTTCCCATGTGCCATCACCAAGGTATTTGACCGTCTGTTCTTGTTTTTTGTTGTTTTTAACACTTAGGTTTTTTACAAACTTAACTTCACCTTCGGGATTTTTATCCGAAGGATGAGAAAACATAAAAAAACGGTTTTTAGCAGCACTTAAGTCTAAATTGGTTTTGATGTGGACTATGTTTTGGTCTTTTTTAGTGAAGTCCAAATCATAATTAATGGGTTTGTTTTGTCCAAACGAGTGTAAACTGAACAGAATTCCTGCAAGTAGCGAAAAATGATTTTTCATGAATGAATTGATTTTAATTTTATGATTGATGAACTCTTTTTGCGAATATGCAATGGAGTTACAATGTAGACGACAAAATTTGTAATAAGTTACAAAATAGCTGTTTTTTGTTTTGAATAATTCAAAAATTAGCCTTTTAATTTTTTAGAAATACGTAAATTGCACGCACAAAATTTATTACCATAAAATGGAACAGGTACAACCATATCAACCAAAGAATAAAGTTAGAATTGTAACTGCCGCTTCGCTTTTCGACGGACATGATGCAGCAATTAATATTATGCGCCGTATTATTCAGGCTACTGGTGTTGAAGTAATTCACTTAGGACACGACAGAAGTGTTGAAGAAGTGGTGAACACTGCAATTCAGGAAGATGCTAATGCCATTGCAATGACTTCTTATCAAGGTGGTCATAACGAGTATTTCAAGTATATGTATGATTTGCTGAAAGAAAAAGGAGCCGGTCATATCAAAATCTTCGGTGGTGGAGGTGGTGTAATACTTCCTTCTGAAATTTCGGAATTGCACGAATATGGTATCGAAAGAATCTATTCGCCTGACGATGGTCGTGAACTAGGTTTGCAAGGAATGATCAATGATTTGGTACAGCGTTCAGATTATCCTGTAGGTGAAGTGTTGAATGGTGAAGTTAATCATTTAGAAGATAAGAATCCAACAGCAATTGCACGTGTAATTTCTTCTGCGGAAAATTTCCCCGAAGTAGCCAAACCGGCATTGGAAAAAATCGCTAAAATAAACCAAGACAGTAAAACTCCGGTTCTGGGGATTACTGGAACGGGTGGTGCCGGTAAGTCATCATTAGTTGACGAATTGGTGCGTCGTTTCTTGATAGATTTCCCTGAAAAAACAATTGGTTTGATTTCTGTGGATCCTTCGAAACGTAAAACAGGCGGTGCTTTGTTGGGTGATAGAATCCGTATGAATGCGATCAATAATCCTCGTGTTTATATGCGTTCTTTGGCAACCCGTCAATCAAATTTGGCCTTGTCAAAATACGTTCAGGAGGCAATTGAAGTACTGAAAGCCGCAAAATACGATTTGATTGTATTGGAAACTTCAGGAATCGGACAGTCTGATACCGAGATTATGGATCACTCTGATGTTTCGTTATATGTAATGACACCAGAATTTGGTGCGGCTACACAGTTGGAAAAAATAGATATGTTGGATTTCGCTGATTTAGTGGCTTTGAATAAATTCGATAAACGTGGTGCTTTGGATGCCATCCGCGATGTAAAAAAACAATACCAACGCAATCATAATCTTTGGGATGTTGATCCTGATAAAATGCCGGTTTTCGGAACCATTGCATCTCAGTTCAATGATCCGGGAATGAATACGCTTTACAAGTCCATTATGGATAAAATTGTAGAGAAAACAGGTATCGATTTGCACTCAACATTCGAGATTACTCGTGAAATGAGCGAGAAAATTTTCGTGATTCCTCCACACAGAACACGTTACTTGTCTGAAATCGCCGAGAATAACCGAAAGTATGATGAAACGGCATTGTCTCAGGTTGATGTGGCACAAAAATTATACGGTATTTTTAAAACGATTGAAACGGTTTCAGGTAGAGTTCCTAAAATTGATAAATCAGGAATCATTGAAGAATCCCTAAACCATTCTGCAGATAAAAAAGAATTTTTGTCGTTATTGACGAAAGAATTTGATCGTGTGAAAATGAATTTGGACCCATATAACTGGGAAATCATTTTAACGTGGGATGATAAAGTAAATAAATATAAAAATCCGGTATACTCGTTTAAAGTACGTGATAAGGAAATTAAGATTGCAACGCATACGGAAAGTTTGTCGCATTCTCAAATCCCGAAAGTAGCTCTGCCTAAATACAAAGCTTGGGGTGATATCTTGAAATGGAATCTACAAGAAAATGTACCGGGTGAATTCCCGTTTGCATCTGGATTATATCCTTTCAAACGTGAAGGGGAAGATCCGTCTCGTATGTTTGCTGGGGAAGGCGGACCGGAAAGAACGAATAAGCGTTTCCATTATGTGAGTGCTGGTTTACCGGCAAAACGTTTGTCAACTGCTTTTGATAGCGTAACATTATATGGAAATGATCCACATGTGCGTCCTGATATCTATGGAAAAATCGGTAATGCCGGAGTTTCTATTTGTTGTTTGGATGATGCTAAAAAATTATACTCTGGTTTCGATTTGAGCCATCCTGCCACTTCGGTTTCGATGACAATTAACGGACCGGCACCGATGTTATTAGGTTTCTTCATGAATGCTGCAATCGATCAGAATTGTGAAAAATACATCAAAGAAAATGGTCTTGAGAAAGAAGTTGAAGCTAAAATTAATGCGATCTACAAGAAAAAAGGAGTAGAGCGTCCGCATTACCAAGGGGAATTGCCTCATGGTAACGATGGTCTGGGATTGATGCTTTTAGGTGTAACCGGTGATGAGGTGTTGCCTTTGGATGTCTATAACGATATCAAGATCAAAACCTTAATGCAGGTTCGTGGGACGGTACAGGCAGATATCCTAAAAGAAGATCAGGCACAAAATACATGTATTTTCTCTACAGAATTTGCACTTCGTTTAATGGGAGACGTTCAGGAGTATTTCATCAAAGAAAATGTGCGTAACTTCTATTCGGTTTCTATCTCAGGTTACCATATCGCTGAAGCTGGAGCAAACCCAATTACCCAGTTAGCATTTACGCTTGCTAATGGTTTCACTTATGTAGAATACTATTTAAGTCGCGGAATGAATATCAACGATTTCGGACCTAACTTATCATTCTTCTTCTCCAACGGTATCGATCCGGAATATGCAGTAATTGGCCGTGTAGCACGTAAAATCTGGGCAAAAGCCTTGAAAAACAAATACGGTGCTAACGAAAGAGCGCAAATGTTGAAATACCATATTCAAACGTCCGGACGTTCATTACATGCTCAGGAAATCGACTTCAACGATATCAGAACAACGCTTCAGGCGTTATATGCTATTTATGACAACTGTAATTCGCTACATACTAATGCGTATGATGAGGCAATTACAACACCAACAGAAGAGTCTGTGCGTCGTGCTATGGCAATTCAGTTGATTATTAATAAAGAATTAGGATTGGCGAAAAACGAAAACCCAATTCAAGGTTCATTCATCATCGAAGAGTTGACTGATTTGGTGGAAGATGCTGTATTAGCCGAATTTGATCGTATCACCGAAAGAGGTGGTGTGTTGGGTGCAATGGAAACCATGTACCAACGTTCAAAAATCCAGGAAGAATCATTGTACTACGAAACATTGAAACATACTGGAGAATTCCCAATTATTGGAGTGAATACTTTCTTGAGTTCAAAAGGATCGCCAACTGTTATTCCTGCGGAGGTTATCCGCGCAACAGAAGAAGAAAAACAATACCAAATCGTAATGTTGGACCATCTGCATACAGCTAATAAAGATAAAGTGGAAGAACAATTGGCCATTATTCAGGAAGCGGCAATTCAAAACCATAATATCTTTGAAAAACTGATGGATGCAACTAAAGTATGCTCATTAGGTCAGATTACTTCAGCTTTATTTGAAGTAGGAGGTCAGTACCGAAGAAATATGTAATTGTTTCGAAAGAAACTAAGAAAAGGCTTGCATTTGCAGGCCTTTTTTATTAACGGATTTTTATCTTTTTTTTATGACTAACTCCAACAATTGATTTGTAATTTTAAGGGTGACTTTCTGGAAACACTTAGCCCTTTGTAATAACAGTTTAAATTAATAAGTTATGGCAAGTAGTGTTTTTAAATCGCAATGGAAAGGAAGTCTCTTACTTGTATTTTTTTTCCTCTCAATTATTGGCTGTACAGATGATGAAACTTCCGGGAATGATCAAAATCGGTTGGTGTATTATGTATGTGCAACCTGTAAAACTCAACCTGAAGCATTGCCTGAGAACGATCAGTCATTCAAAGGAATATATTCAGGTGTGGTGAATAATGATATTGTTGCTTTTAATATTGATAACAATAATGATGATGTGGTTCGTTTGACTGTAATGCGGGGTGAGCAGGTAAGTGAATTTTCATTGATGGATCAATGGAAGGACGGGCATAAATATTATGCGGTTTTTAGAGGTAGATTTAGCTATGGTCATCATGAACTTCCAGCATTTAATGTGATATTCAGTGTCGAAATGGACGGTGAAAATCCTACAGTCGTTTTTAGTGATGAGGCTATGTTTCGCACACAAACTGCTTTGAATATATTTAAGGAAAAGTCGACTAGTATGGTGGAAGTCTTTAGTGGAGAGTTGAGTAGAAGAAAAAATAATCTGGGAAATATTGAAAATGGTAAAGTCGGAGTGGAAGATGATGTAACTATCGTTAATGTCGGAACACAACGAATGGTGTTGTCAAGAAGCGAAGGATATTGGTACAGCTATGGTTTATTGAACAATGAGGAAGGTAATGGAAAAGCGCTGTTCAATAACGGAACCATTGTCAATAATAAATTAGTGGATCAACAAGGAAAAGTAGTCGGAACCTTGATTCACGATTATTTTAGTGGAAAATCTACCGACGTAGGTGACGAAGTAATTAACATAACTGCAAAAAGAGTGATATAGCAATACGTTGATAAAAAAAAGACCATTCATTGAATGGTCTTTTTTTTATCATGTGTTTTTATTCTTCTAAATCTTTTTCGCTGCCTAGTTTTAAGGAAATTAAAATTCCGGCTATTAATGCAACCGCAATGAATCCTAATGAAACCCATTCCGGGAATTTGTAATGATGTACTAAAAGCATTTTAATACCAACAAAAGTTAAAATGGCAATCAAGCTGTATTCCAAATAACTGAATTTTTCCAACATGTTGGCCAAAAAGAAATACATTGAACGCAATCCAAGAATTGCAAATATATTGGAGCTGAATACTAAAAAGGGATCAGATGTAATGGCTAAAATGGCCGGGACACTGTCAACAGCAAACAAAACATCCATGACTTCAATCACAATTAAAGCCACAAATAAAGGAGTTGCAGCTCTTCCTTTTTTGGTTGGAATGAAAAACTTCTCACCATCGGTTTCTGATGTTAATGGCATAATTTTTCCCAAGACTCTGTAAATGAATGATTCTCTTGGTTCAAAATCATCTTCTTCACTGTTGAAAAACATTTTGATTGCGGTAAATAATAGGAAGCCACCAAATAAATAAGTAGTCCAGCTGAATTTATTGATGATCAATACACCAAAATAAATCATTAAACCTCTAAATACAATCGCTCCTAAAATCCCCCAAAACAAAACACGGTGCTGGTATTTCTGCGGAATTTTGAACGATGCAAAAATAACGGCAATCACAAATATATTGTCTATACTCAAGGATAACTCTATTAAGTAACCCGTGATGTACTTCACTGTGGCTGCTGCTGGTTTTAAATGATCCGGATTGGCAACGTAACCGCTTTGGTACAACCAATAAATTACTCCTGAAAAAGCAAAGGATAAAGAAACCCATATCGAAGTCCACATGCTGGCTTCTTTAGTGGAAATTATATGTGGGTTTTTATTGAAAACTCCTAAATCTAACGCTAGAAAAATAAATACGGCTACTAAAAAACAAATCCAAACTGTCATATCTTAATTTTTGAAGTAACAAATATAATCTTTGATTTTGGAATATTAAATTTTATATGGTTTTGTCTCTACGAATTATATTTTTGTCAATTTACCATTAAATTTATAGGGGTGTGTGTTGTTGAAATTGAAAAAATGAATATATTTGCTTCGAATTTAAGGGGTATAACTCAAATTATTTAATTTTATGGCAACACTACGATTTCAATCTTTACAAAAAGCTACTAACAGAAAACCGGTAGCAGTGGAAGAATTAGACAGAAAGTCGGCAATTTTCGGCACAAACGTTTTTAACGATAAAGCCATGCGACAATTTTTAACTCCCGAAGCTTACAAAGCCGTACAAAGCGCTATCCAGCACGGAACTAAAATTGACCGTAAACTAGCTGACTATATCGCTATGGGAATGAAAGAATGGGCGTTGTCAAAAGGAGTAACTCACTATACACACTGGTTCCAACCTTTAACAGGTACAACTGCTGAAAAACACGATGCATTCTTCGAAACATCTTTCGATGGTAGTGATCCGGTTGAAAAATTCGGTGGTGGCCAATTAGTACAACAAGAACCGGATGCTTCTTCTTTCCCTAACGGTGGAATTAGAAATACATTCGAAGCACGTGGATACAC
>DATEDY010000010.1:0-8863 GCA_035281405.1 Flavobacterium sp. | reverse complement strand
TCTGTGATAAAATAAATTATCACAAAAAAATTATCACAGGACATAATTTTCTATGGTTTTTGAATACTACGTTTTACAATGGGATAAATAAAAAAAGCGGGCTTCTGCCCGCTTTTTGTCAAATAAAATTGTTTTTATTTTTTTGCTTCGTAACGTGATGTTTTCTCATTGTAAACATACTTTATAGCTTTCGTTTTATTTTTCAATAAAAAATCTCCGTTAGGTAATAGTTGGAATTCATAACCTTCACTACGTTTTTTGTAAACGGTTTGCGAAGCAGTTTTTAATTTATCCAAAAATTCGATTTCCTGTACTTCCACTGCTTTTTGCGTATTTCCAATTAGCAATGTTTTGGTTGCCGGATTCCATAATTGATTCTCAGTAACTACAGCAGTTTCCTTTTTAAGTTTAGTTTCGGTTTTTACTGTTTCATTCCAGGTTGCACAGTAAAATGTATTTGCTTTCACTTTTACTGAAGCTACTTTAACATTACTCGGGTTGAAATCGGTACGGCTTTTGGTTAGTAACATACTGTCTTTAGCTACAACTAAAAACAGATCTTTCTTTTTATTAAACACCACGGAAGCATCGCCTGATTTAGCCAAAACGCTTGTCGCTGCTTTAGCAACTGTTTTTTTCTTTTTCTTTTGTCCGTAAGATAAACTTACCGATAATACCATTAAAAGTAGCGCAATTTTTTTCATTGTTTATAAGTTATTTGGTTTGCCAATATATTAAAAATATCCTACCAAAAAACAAAAATCACGCCAATTATTGCGTGATTTATTTTATTCAGCAATTGCATTTAACAAAAGCTGTGCTGTGGCTTCATTTGTGGCCAATGGAACATTGTGTACATCACAAATACGAATTAGCATGTTAATATCCGGTTCGTGCGGATGACTGCTCATGGGATCTTTAAAAAACAAAACCATTTTACATTTCCCTTCAGCAACTCGGGCTGCAATTTGCGCGTCTCCACCTAACGGTCCACTGAGCATTTTTTTTACTTTTATGCCCACTACCTCTGCTTTACTACCCGTGGTTCCGGTTGCCACTATCTTAATATTCTCTTTGATGAGTATTTCAATGTTCTTATTTAAAAACTGCACCATGTCGGCTTTTTTACCGTCGTGTGCGATTATAGCAATTTCCATGATTATTTGTTTAAAACATGATATTCAATCAACCCGTCTATCGGTCGGCGCAATACATTACCCAATTGGATTCCGTGTTTATCTAAAACACTTTGTAATTCGTCTTTCAGATAAAAAGCAATGGAACCAATAAAATGCACCGGAACTTCTTTATAATTATCAAACTGTTTGATATAATTCTCTACAAAAGATTCCATTTCTTCGAAAATGTATTGACGGCAAAAATCGGTGTCTTTGTGTTTGATTAAGAATTTAGCGAAAGTTGCCAAATACGCATTGGGATTGGGTTCTTTATATAAATTATGTTTTACCGGATCCGGTTCCACATTATACGTTGTTTCAAATTCTCTTGCTAAATCGGCTGGCATTTTATTGAAATAATAGCCTCTCAACAAATGGCGTCCAAAGCGGTTTCCAGAGCAGTCATCCATGGCGATATAACCCAGAGACTGTACTTTTTGATGTAATACACTTCCGTCAAAATAGCTACAATTTGAACCTGTTCCCAAAATACTAACAATTGCCTTTTGTCCTTTTGGTGTTGTGGCAAAAACCGCAGCATACGTATCTTCATGAACGGTTACCACTGCATTTGGAAAATATTCTTGAAAAACCTGCGTCAGAAAAATCTTCATACGGTCAGTACCGCAGCCGGCACCATAAAAAAACAAGCTCGACACTTGATTTTTATTATGTGAAATATCGAAACGATCTTCCAAACGGTTGATAATTTCATCTTTTGACAACACTTCTGGGTTTAATCCCAATGATTGCGTGGTAAACAATACCTTTCCGGCATCGTCAATGGCTATCCAGTCGGCCTTAGTAGAACCGCTATCTACGAGTAATTTCATTAGTAAGTTTGCGTTTGAATTGTAAGTCTAGCCCTGATGGAAGCGGCATCCTTTTTTTGCTTTGACAAATGGCAAAAAAAGATACAGCAGACAGCAGGAACAGCTTCAAAATAATATAAAAAACCCCGTTAATACAACTACTAACGGGATTATAAAGATATCAATTTATTTTAAACCAGAAACGTGCACAGCCAAATCAATTAATTTACTTGAATAGCCGTATTCGTTATCGTACCAAGAAACCAGTTTGAAAAATGTTGAGTTCAATCCGATTCCGGCATGAGCATCTACAACCGAAGTACGAGAGTCACCGATAAAGTCCTGAGAAACCACATCGTCTTCCGTGAATCCAAGAATACCTTTCATAGAAGTTTCAGAAGCATCTTTAAGTACGCTCATGATTTCTTCGTAAGTGGTTTCTTTAGCCAATTTTACAGTTAAATCCACCACAGAAACATCAGCAACAGGAACACGCATTGACATACCGGTTAATTTTCCGTTCAATTCAGGAATTACTTTTCCAACCGCTTTAGCAGCTCCGGTTTGTGATGGAATGATATTTAATAAAGCCGCACGTCCACCACGGAAATCCTTGCGTGAAGGTCCGTCCACAGTTAATTGTGTAGCAGTAGTGGCGTGAATTGTAGTCATTAAACCTTCTACAATTCCGAAATTATCATTGATTACTTTTGCCAAAGGCGCCAAACAGTTTGTAGTGCATGATGCGTTCGAAACAATGGTATCAGCAGCCGTTGCTTTTTCGTGATTAACACCCATAACAAACATTGGCGCATCTGCTGAAGGTGCAGAGATAACTACTTTTTTAGCACCACCTTTAATGTGTGCATTTGCGGTTTCCAAAGTAGTGAAGATACCGGTACATTCCGCTACCACGTCTACTTCAACTTCGGCATCGTCCCATTTGATTAATGTTGGATCTTTTTCTGCAGTTACGCGGATGTACTTATCATTAACATATAATTTCCCATCGATTACTTCCACTTTACCGTTGAAACGACCGTGAACTGAATCGTATTTTAATAAATATGCCAAATGGTTTACATCTAATAAATCGTTGATTGCTGTAACTTCTACATTATCTCTATTGAAAGTTTCTCTAAACACAATTCTTCCAATACGGCCGAAACCGTTAATTCCTAATTTTACTTTCATATTCATCTTCTTTAAGCTCTAAGTAGTTTTTACTTAAAGTTATTATTTAAATAGGTTAACTTTATAATAGTGGGATTAAGTCGTCATGATATCAGAAACCCTCAATAACTCTTCATCGATTTTTGAGCTTCCTTTGATTGCTTGTTCTAATGGTGTGAGCGCCACTTTATCCTGATACAAACCGACCATGAAATTTGATTTGCCTTCGATTAGTGATTCAACCGCTTTAACACCTAATCTTGAAGCTAATACTCGATCAAAACAAGAAGGAGAACCACCGCGTTGCATGTGACCTAAGACAGATACACGCACATCATATTCGGGTAGATTTTCTTCGACATATTCTTTAAGTTCGAAAACGTTTTTACCGATTTTATCACCTTCGGAAACTACAACAATGCTAGATGATTTTCCGGATGCTTTACTTTTTTGCAGCGATTCCAGTAAGCGTTCTAATCCTAAGTCTTCTTCAGGAATTAAAATTTCCTCTGCTCCTGCTCCAATTCCGGCATTAAGAGCAATGTGACCTGCATCTCGTCCCATTACTTCCACAAAAAACAAACGGTTATGGGAACTGGCTGTATCACGAATTTTATCGATGGCTTCCACCACAGTATTCAAGGCCGTATCATAACCCAACGTATGGCTGGTACCAAAAATATCATTGTCAATTGTTCCGGGAATACCCATTACCGGGTAACCAAATTCATTATTGAAAATTTCAGCACCAGTAAAAGTACCGTCACCACCAATAACCACTAAGGCATCGATTCCTGCGTTAACTAAATTTTCATGTGCTTTTTTACGACCTTCTGTAGTTTTAAAGTCAAGAGATCTTGCCGATTTTAAAATAGTTCCGCCTTTATTAACGATGTTGTTCACCGAGCGTGGTCCCATTTCTTTGAAATCTCCTTCAATCATTCCTTGATAACCACGGTAAATACCAATACATTCTACATTGTGGTAGGCGCAAGTACGTACGACAGATCGGATGGCTGCGTTCATTCCCGGAGAGTCACCACCCGAGGTCAAAACGCCTATTTTCTTTATAATTTTTGACATCTAAAATTAATTATAATGTAAAATTACTAAAGAAAATCTGTTAAAAACCAAAGAAGTGTTAAATTATAAACGAGGTGACAAATTTCAAACGTTTTCGTTAATAAGTTTTTAAAAATCAGCTTATTTTAGTTGGCATCCGGCGCTTTATCATCATCGTCTTTTGGCTTTTCTGGTGTTTTTTTCTGACGTTGATCTGTAAATTGAAATCCTTCCGGGTAAAGATCTGAATCCGGAATTTGGTCTTTGGAATCTTTTTCTTTTTTGGCCTTTTTAGAAGAAAAGACTTTTTGCATTAATTCTTTGAAAGTATTAAAATCTACTTCGTAAGAAACTCCCAGTCCTTGCGTATAACCAATTCCTTCACCTATATAGTTGATATCATTCTCTCTGTTGAAGAAACGGGCTTTCAAAGTACCGTCTTCATTCAAGCGCAATTGCACTTCCACATTACCAATAACAGCGGTTTCAGTAACACCTCCAACCGGCACACCCACTTGTCCGTTAATGGTCAGTTTATCACTAATTTGAGTTGAGTACGTAACACCTACTCTACCTTCCGATTGCGAGTCGGTATTTCGTTTATCGGCAGTGACTATATAAGGAGCAACTTTAAGTTTATCATCACTACTAGAAAACAAATCTTCAAACAAGCTTCCTGCTTTTTCCAATAAGTTATCGGTTATGGCATTTTCGGCCACTCCTTTATCAGTTAGGAAACTTCCTGTTGAAAGTAAGTAAATAGCTTGAGTTTGTCTGGTATCAGCATTATTCAGTTTGTACTCCAATTCCGATTTTAAAACTGAGCTGACCGTAGGAAAATTAATTGAAATATCCGGTGTAGGGTTCGTTAATTGATCCGTTAACTTAATAACCACTTCTGTTGGAACTTTTTTATTAATAGAAGGATTATCCAATAAAACAGCTGGATTAGCTTGTGTTTTATACACCGCTTCCATATTTAACGTAGCATTCAAAGGATCACCATCCCAAGAAATATAACCTCCTTTTTTCACTTCAAATTTCTTGTCGATAATTCCACCGTATTTAAAGTTGTAAGTACCTTCATACACCTGGAAGTCACCCCACATATTGAATTTTCCTAACGTATTGATTTCCATCAATAACGAACCAACTCCGCGTCCTTTCAATCCGTGCCCGTTACTTTTGTTTATGATCACTTCAATTTCGGCAGCTGGTGTGATATCCAATTCGAAATTTAACTCAACACCATTATACTTCTTGGATTTGTTAACTTTAGCAGCTTCACCGGCAAGGCCATTTTTAGTAACGAATTTTATGTAATCTCTTTCGGTAGTGGCTTCACTGTCACTGATAGGAATTTTAATAGAAGTATCCTTTCCAGATTTAGCATTTACATTGATTACCAATCCATTGATAGGCCCACGAATAGATGCTTCACCATCGATGAAAGCAGTGCCGTAATACAATGCATCGTCAGAATCTTTGGTATCCAAAGCCAATATTCGGTCAGAATCGATATTCAAATCCAGAAACCAATCGGCAAACTTATTATGCCTAATCGAACCTGTCAATCGGCCTTCAGTAGCGAATTTTGAATCATATAATGAAATATTTCTGAAACTAAACTGATTTTCCGTTACATCGACGATGGAGTTTTTACCGAAATTATAATCGGTATTTAGATACGGTATTTTGAGTCCGGCCTTGTTGAGATACACACGTCCGGTAATATCAGGTTCGTCAAAATCACCAGTAAATCTGGCTGTTCCGGATGCTAAACCTCTTATGTTTTTGATGATATCTCCACCCAAAGGACTAAAAATGCCCAAATTGAAATCTTCCAGACGCAAATCCAAATCCAATTTTGTTTTTTTACCTTCCAAAAACACATTCCCATCTGCAGAAAAAGATTCCAAGCCTTCATTACGCAGTACAGAACTCACTCTGAAATTTTCAAAATTATTATCACCTCTTACATCGATATTAAGTTTGCCTAATGCAAAATTATTGATGTTTAAGCTATCTATTTCCAAGGAAGATGTAGGTTCATATACCGCTTTTCGCTGTTTAAAATCGACAATACCATTAACCCTTCCTTTAAACTTCAAACTATCTACCGAAGGTGTAATTTTATCGAGTTGGACATCCTTAAAGGAGAGTTGGACATCTTTATAAGTTGAATCTTTCAATTTCCCCATCAATTGAACCAATTGCTCACCGTGCGTCATTGAAATTTTTTCAATGGAAAAGTCTGTTAGTTTCTTGTTGAATACAATTTTGTTATCCTTTTCTTCTTTTTCATTAATAAACCAGAGGTAATCTTTAAAGTTTACTTCCGATTTCTTGATTCCTACCACACTATTATTTTCCTCATTGATGGTATGATATAAGTTGAGATTGTAAAAATCTTTACCCTTTTTACCACCTTTAAATTCAGTTCTAAAAAACAAAGTATCGTTAGCAGTCACGTTAATTAAACTCAAATCGGCTACTTTATAATATTTTGTTTTAATGCTATCCATTACAATGTAAGCATTATATAATGGGTTTTTATTATCGATATCAACGTTTATATTGTCGAACTGATTACCATAAGCAGAAATGGACGGTGATTTAAAATTAAGCTTAAACATACCGTCGTTAGAGTCAATTTCACCTTTCATATAGGTATTTTCACCCAAAGAAATTTCAGGATAAAAAACCTCAATAAGCTTACTGTAAACATTAAAATCAAATTTTACAAACTGACCTTTACTTACTTTATTAGGCGAATAATTGGCATACAAACTACCTAACGAGTTTTCAATCAAGTCTGGTAATTGTTTGAATTGAAACTTCCCTTCCACTTTCCCTTCGATAATATCCGGAGAATTAATGGTAATAGTTCTCACGCGGTTTGCGTCAAACGAAGATTTTACCTGAAAATCATCAAAGAAATAGGTTTCCTTACTGTTTTCGTATGATGTCTGATTTATGTAAACATTACCGTAAATATTATCAATAGAATTTCCTTGCAAATCCATGACAACATCACCTCTAAAAACTGAAATTTCATCAGCAGTATAAATATTCAATTTTTTTAAGTTCGCATATTCGACTTTAGCATGGAAATCGTATTTGTTTTCTTTCTTACTTAAATCCAGATTACCATCAAATTCCATAATTAGATTAGGATCATTGGCAACTATATTTCCATTGAAAACTAATTTTTTCATGGTTCCATCGACTACAATATTTCGATAGTTATAGCCATTGTAGTAAACGCTGTGGACATCTCCTTTAATTTCTGTATCAAGGTATTTTTCTTTAAAACCTTTACCGTCTGCATCTAAATCCAGATTAACGACTCCAAGATCAGAACGCCCTAAAAACCTGCCTAAATCGAAATTTTCCAACTTGACATTTCCTTTATAAGTAGCATTATCGATATTATCGATATTGGTCATATTAAGGTCGGATTGTGCATTTCCCAATGAAGTAACTAAATCAATTTTTGCCTTCACCGTTTTAAGTGTGACTTCTGTTTCACCAGAAAGCGTAAATCTTCCGAATTTTTTAAAGGTTGAAGGAAGATTATCTCCCAAAACACGCGGCAAAATTTTGTTTAAATCATCATACGTTGAAGAAATTTTTGAAAACTTCCCTTTCATGTAAAAATCGCCTTTATTTTTAGTAAAAAGGTTTTTGAAGTCGAAATCTCCAACTATTTCTGAGTTGTTTTTATCAACAAGGTATAGTTTTTTGGTTCTGAAATTATTCAGACTACCGTACAAATTCCCTTTAAGGTCAAATTCCTGATCTTTTCCAAATTCACCATAAAAGAGATTCAAATCATTGGATGAAACCAAAGCCTTGTCAATTTTAACATCAAAGATGACTTTGTTGTTGAAATCAGAAAAATCTTTGCGGTCGTATTTCAATTCCACATCACCTTTCAAATCAGAATTTGAAGTCTTAAGATCCAGATTAGCTAAATGAATATTCTTTTTAGTGTAGGTAAAATCAGAAGTTAGATTATCAACAACCAAACCATGATTATCGACAAAATCCATTTCGTTGATTTTCATGGTAACATCAGGTCCAAGTACTTTAAAATTTGAAGTGTGTGCATTCAATTTTTTAGCTTCAAAGACCAAATGATCCTTAAGATTTTCGTCCAAAAATCGAAAATGACTGTTAGTCAAATGCATATCCTTAGCTGTCATTAAGAATTTTTTACTTTTCGGCTTACTTGGTTCTCCTTTATCAAACAGAGCGACAAACTTATCTAAATTAGTATCTCTTTCTCCTTTATAATTCTTGATATGAAAATCCAAACCATCTAAACGGACTTCACCAAAATGCAAATCACCATCTAACAGTTTTTTTACATCGACAAGGTTTGTCTTCAGTACATTGATATGAAACAGCGTATCTTTTTTATAATCCTTGATTAGAACTTTTTTAAGTTTAACGCCTCCAAAAATGGTAAAATTTGCCTCCTCAACTGTAATGTCGGTACCAAATTCCTTATTAAGTCTTTCAGTAGCATACTGCCCCAATTTTGTTTGTACGCAAGGCATATTTAAAGCAATAGCAAGCACCAGCAATAGCAGAATAAGTCCAAGTAGGAAAAACAATGCAATTTTCAGGAAT
>DATEDY010000009.1:0-3149 GCA_035281405.1 Flavobacterium sp. | reverse complement strand
TTGTTCATAATAATTGTTATTAATGATTGGTTAATACTAATTGTTAGTCTTACAAATTTAATAGGATTTCCTTACCACACAACACCTTAGCGTTATTTTTGCTAATTTTGTTAATAACTTCGATTTTTTGTTGATAAAACCCCGCTGTTCATCGACAAAACGTAAGTTTTCCTCATTTTTATCAAGAATTAGTAAGCTTTTGCTTTGTCAGAAAAAGTCATTCCATTCAGTAATTCATGGATTTGCATTCGTTTTTTTCCAGGAAATTGTATTGAAGCCACAGCAAGATAACCACCATTAACCGCAATTTTCATTTCTTTTTTAGTTGTAATCACCTTCCCTGACTCATAACTATGGGATTCCAACACCTTCTTCACATCATATATTTTAACATTCCAATCTTCATCACCATCCTTAAAATTACAATAGGCAGCCGGATAAGGAGACAATCCTCTTATCAGATTATAAACCTCATCAATAGACTTAGAAAAATCAATTTTACAGTTTTCCCTATCCAACTTATATGCCGTCTTAATCTCCGGTGTATCTTGCTGAATAGTTGTAACCACATTTCCTTCCGAAATTCTACCCAACGTTTCCAATACAGCTTCACAGCCTATATTCATCAAACGATCATGCAATTCACCTGCGTTTTCCGTAGGACTAATTGCAGTCTCTCTATTTAGAATCATAGCGCCGGTATCAATCTTATCATCAATAAAGAAGGTTGTCACCCCGGTTTTAAATTCTCCATTAATAATAGCCCAATTAATAGGTGCAGCACCACGATATTCTGGCAACAATGAGGCATGCAGATTGAAAGTTCCCAACTTTGGCATAGCCCAAACCGCTTTGGGCAGCATTCTGAAAGCAACAACCACTTGTAAGTTAGCATCTAGCGAAGCTAGCTCGGTCAAAAAATCCTCATTTTTCAAATTGGTGGGCTGCAATAATCGCAAGCCTTTTTCAAGCGCATATTCTTTTACAGCCGAATATTTAATTTTCTGTCCACGACCGGCTGGTTTATCTGCAGCAGTAATCACACCTACTACTTCATGCTCTCCCTGTTTAACAATAGCATCGAGAATTCCCACAGCAAACTCAGGGGTTCCCATAAAAACAATTTTTAATTTTTCCATTACTTATTTAATGTAAACTGATTTTTTGAATTCATTGAAACAATCCGATACTCCAACATTTGCTTCAATGCATCTAAAACTTCTTTTTCGTCAACTTCCACAATAGCAACTATTTCTCTCGAATTCATTGGCTTACCATTCAATACCCTTCGAATTTTACTCAGAACATCCTCTTTATTTAGTTGCACTTTGTTTTTCAAAACACAATACGAACAATTACCACATTCCTTTTCTTCGGATTCGCCAAAATAGCTCAGTAAAAGCCTACTCTTACACGATTTATCATCAACAACATATTCAATTACCGAATTCAATTGCGACTTCTTAACTTCATTTTGTTTTTCAAGGTATTTCGCGACTCTGTTAATCGTCCTGTCATCCTCACGAACTTCTAAAAAAGTGATTTTAGACTCATTTTGCTGAGCGAAATAATCAATAATCTGTAGCTGATTCAATTTCTCGAGCAAAGTTAAGACTTTAGCCTCGGTTACATTAGCTTTTTTTGCTACAAAAGAAGTATTAATGTTCACCTGAAGATCGAAAACACCAGGATAAGCTCGCAATATGGTTCCCAAAATTGGTTCATCCTCCGGATGCAAACTGATATAGCGAATCACTTCTTTTGACTCAATCAAAAACTGCACCTGAGCCTTTTCTGAATATTCATTAGATAACGAGATAATTCCCTGTCGATCCAAAAATTGCAACGAGTTGAAAACTTTTATAACCGAAAGTTGGTATTTAGTACAAAATTGATTTAAACTAAACGAGAATTCTTCATTAATCCCCTCTCCGTAAGCGATTTGAAAATAATTACATAATTTAACATAAACCTGCTTCAAAAAAGTGACATCCGGCAAGACTGAAATAAATTGATTTTCAGCCTGAATCGTATCTTGAGGCGAGCATATTAAAATTCCAAAGGCTTTTTCTCCATCACGCCCTGCCCTGCCCGCTTCCTGATAATAACTTTCCAGATTTTCAGGTAAATTAACATGAATAACCGTTTTTACATTTGGTTTGTCAATTCCCATTCCGAAAGCACTGGTAGCAATCATTACCGAAACCTCATCTTTCATCCACAAATTCATATTGACTTCTTTTTCTTTGACAGGTAAACCACCATGATAAAAAGTAGTCTTAAAACCCATTTGCCTTAATTTTTCAGCATACTCATGGCAGCTTCTTCTGTTGCGGACATATATAATGGAAGACTGTGGATTCTTCTGAAGGATTTGCTTTATTTTGTACAGTTTGTCTTCAGCTTTTATAATATGGTAACCTAAATTTTCTCTGGCAAATGATTTTTTAAAAATTTGCGGACTTTCTAAAGCTAATAATTCGATAATATCTTTTTGAACCTGTGGTGTTGCCGAAGCTGTTAAAGCAATAAAAGGAATTTTAGAAAAATGTGTTTTAAGATTTTTAATTTTAAGATAAGAAGGCCTAAAATCATGTCCCCATTGAGATACACAATGCGCCTCATCAATAGCAATCAAAGAAATCGGCAAACCTTTTATACGCTCCAAAACCCAATCTTGCTCTAATCTTTCCGGAGAAAGGTATAAGAATTTATAATTCCCGAATTGGCAATTATCCAGCAATTGAATCAATTCGTCTGATTTTATACTTCCGGTTAAAGCAATCGCTTTTATATTTCGGCTTTGCAATTGAGCAACTTGATCCTTCATGAGAGCAACCAAGGGTGAAATAACTAGACAAATACCTTCAAAAACCATTCCTGGAACCTGGAAACACAATGATTTACCGCCTCCGGTTGGCATTAAACCAAACGTATCTTTTTTATCTAAGACAGACCGAACGATATCTTCCTGAACTGATCGGAATGCAGCATAACCCCAATATTTCTCAAGAATTTGTAATGCTTGTTGCATTCTAAAAGTTTATAGTTTATGGTCAGCAAGTTAAGTAATTTCATTTTTAACTTACAACCCCATGCTGCAACTTTATTTTAAGTGGTCTAAAATATAAAGTACACGATCATCAACA
>DATEDY010000008.1:0-8078 GCA_035281405.1 Flavobacterium sp. | reverse complement strand
TCTCTTTTTCCTGCAGAATGTATCCACAAAATAAAAACAGAACTGTTTATAATTCACAAAGCATTATAAACAAAAAAAGCTCCAAACATAGTTTGAAGCTTTTTGTACTCAAGGCGGGACTTGAACCCGCACGAACGAAATGTTCACTGGATTTTAAGTCCAGCGTGTCTACCAATTCCACCACTCGAGCAAATATTTTAACTTGGTAGTCGAGCGAAAAACGGGGTTCGAACCCGCGACCTCAACCTTGGCAAGGTTGCGCTCTACCAACTGAGCTATTTTCGCATTGCGTCTTTTTAAGAACTTCGCCATACTTGTTCCGTATTGCGAGTGCAAATATACAACAAGAATTTACTTCTGCAAGAACTTTTTGAAAAAAAATTACATCAATTTTTTAAGCTATTGAATAATAATATTTTACAAAATTATTTTTTTGAAATCATTCGCTTAATTTCATTCAATTTCATCAAAGCCTCAACAGGAGTCAGGGTATTGATGTCTAAATTTAGGATTTCTTCTTTGATTTCTTCCAAAAGCGGATCGTCCAAATTGAAAATACTCAACTGCATTTCGTCTTTATCCGACTTAATTCCGCTCAATGCTTCTGCCGAATGATTCTTTTCCAGTTTCTTTAAAATCTTACCCGCCTTTTGAATCACAATTTGCGGCATTCCCGCCATTTTAGCCACGTGAATACCAAAACTGTGCGCACTTCCTCCTTTTTCCAGCTTACGTATAAAAAGCACCGTATCCTTTAATTCTTTAACCGACACGTTATAATTCTGAATACGCGGCAAATTTTCGGTCATTTCATTCAACTCATGGTAATGCGTTGCAAACAATGTTTTAGGTTGTGCCGGATTTTCGTGCAAGAATTCTGCAATAGACCAAGCAATAGAAACACCGTCATACGTACTGGTCCCTCTTCCGATTTCATCCAACAATACCAAACTTCTGTCCGATATATTATTCAAAATAGAAGCCGTTTCATTCATTTCCACCATAAAAGTAGACTCACCCATAGAGATATTGTCACTCGCTCCTACTCTGGTAAATATTTTATCCACCATACCCATAGTAACCGATTCGGCAGGCACAAAACTTCCCATTTGCGCTAACAATACAATCAAAGCTGTTTGACGTAAAATAGCCGATTTACCTGACATATTCGGTCCGGTGATCATAATAATCTGTTGTGAATCCCTATCCAAATAAACGTCATTGGCAATGTAAGGTACACCAATTGGCAATTGTTTTTCAATTACAGGATGACGCCCATTTTTAATATTCAGTTCGAAAGATTCATTAATTTCAGGACACACATAGTTATTATCTATCGCCTGCTGTGCAAATGAAGCCAAACAATCCAATTGCGCAATCAAATTCGCATTCAGCTGTACCGGCTTAATATAAGTCGCAATCCAACTCACCAATTGCTCGAACAATTGATTTTCCAATTGCTGTATTTTTTCTTCGGCACCTAAAATCTTGGTTTCGTATTCCTTTAATTCTTCGGTGATATAACGTTCGGCATTAACCAATGTTTGTTTACGGATCCATTCTGACGGCACTTTGTCTTTGTGCGTGTTACGAACTTCTATATAATACCCGAACACATTATTGAACGAAATTTTCAGCGAAGGAATTCCAGTCGCTTCCGATTCTCTTTTTTCAATAGCATCCAAAAATCCTTTCCCAGTGTTGGAAATATTGCGCAACTCGTCTAATTCAGCATTAACACCAAAAGCAATTGCGTTTCCTTTATTAATAGCAACCGGAGCTTCCTGATTCAAGGTGTTTAGAATTTTTTCACGCAACAAATCACAGGAATGCAAACTGTCACCAATTACTTTAACCGCTTCCTGTGGACTTTTTAAAGCCAACTCTTTTACCGGAATAATAGCATCCAAAGATTCCTTTAAATAAATCACTTCGCGTGGTGAAATTCTTCCGGCAGCCACTTTAGAAATAAGTCGTTCTAAATCGGAAATTTGCTTTATCTGATATTGTATTTGCTGCAAAATATCCTGATGTTCTTTCAAATAACCAACCACTTCGTGACGGCCTTTAATTTTATTACTGTCTTTTAACGGAAGAGCCAACCAACGTTTTAGCAATCTTCCGCCCATTGGCGACAGCGTTTTGTCGATTACATCCAAAAGCGTCACTGCATTCGGATTATAACTGTGGTACAATTCTAAATTGCGAATAGTAAAACGATCCATCCACACATAAGCATCTTCCGCAATGCGATGAATCGATGTAATATGTTGTATCTTTTTATGCTGTGTTTCCGACAAGTAATATAAAATTGCTCCAGAAGCGATAATCCCGTGTGATAATTCTTCAATTCCGAAACCTTTCAACGAATTCGTCTGAAAATGGTTGGTTAGTGTTTCAACAGCATAATCTTCTTTATACACCCAATCTTCAAGGTAAAAAGCATGGAAATTCTCTCCGAAAGCCGCTTTAAAATCATTTTTATTTTGTTTGGGAACCAAAATCTCACTCGGTCCAAAATTCTGCAGTAGTTTATCCACATATTCCTCATTCCCTTCAGAAGTTAGGAATTCACCAGTTGACACGTCAAGAAAAGCAACACCCAGCTGTTTTTTACCAAAATAAACCGAAGCCAGAAAATTATTTGATTTAGACACTAAAACCTCATCATTCATAGAAACTCCCGGAGTGACTAATTCTGTAACGCCACGTTTCACAATGGTTTTAGTCATTTTAGGATCTTCCAATTGATCACAAATGGCTACTCTTAAACCTGCTTTGACCAATTTAGGTAAATAGGTATTTAATGAATGATGCGGAAATCCAGCCAAAGCCGTTTCAGAATCACTTCCAGCTCCTCGCTTGGTCAATGTAATTCCTAAAATTTTAGAAGCACGAATAGCATCGTCCCCAAAAGTTTCATAAAAATCCCCAACCCGAAATAACAAACAAGCATCCGGATACTTGGCTTTTATCTCATTATATTGTTTCATTAACGGGGTTTCCTTCGGGGCTTTTTCTTTTGCTGACAAAATATTGTGATTTAAAATACAGGCGACGAATTTACTTATTTTTGACCTAATATTTGTCTAAAATATTTAACAACAATTTTCAGAAGAATTCTGAATTGTAAATTAAAATTATTTATACATTTGTTTCATTAACAAAAAAAGATTTTATGAAAAAAATTATACTAATCTTCGCTGCAGTTGCTTTCTTAGGAACGCACGCCGCTTCAGCGCAGGAAACTCCTGTGAAGGCAAAAACTGAGAAAAAAGCTAAAAAAACAAAACTTCCTAAAGTGGAAGGTGTTGGATTAGTTTTCGAAAATGAAACAATCGACTACGGCACAATTGAACAAGGTGCAGACGGAAAACGCGAATTCGTTTTAACAAACAACGGAACACAACCGTTAATCATCAGCAATGCACAAGGATCTTGCGGATGTACAGTTCCAACTTTCCCTAAAGAACCTATTTTACCTGGAAAATCTGCTGTAATTGGTGTTAAATATGACACTAACAGAGTTGGTCCATTTACAAAAACCGTAACCATCACTTCAAATGCGACAACTGGAGCATCTAAAGTTTTAACTATCAAAGGAACCATCAATGCTAAGCCGGTTGAAACACCTAAAAGCTAATTGCTAAAATATCATACTCCGAAAGCTCTCTATTTAGGGAGCTTTTTTTTATTTTTATACAGATTAAAAATGCTATTTTGAAAAATCGACTTCTACTTTTTCTGATGACCTTTTCTTGCTTTGCATCGGCACAAAAAACAGAACGTATTTACCTTAAAAAATACCGTGTTAGTTATTTAAACGATATTTTGAGAGAAACCTCCGGTTTAAGTTTCCTACAAGACAAACTTTACACTTTTAACGATGGAGGCAATCCTTCTGCCATTTATCAAATTGACAGTGAAAACGGCAATATCAACACCATTCAAAAAACAAACATTATCAATACCGATTGGGAAGCGATAGCTAATGACAGTAGTTTTGTCTATTTGGGTGATTTCGGCAATAATTCAGGAACACGAAAAGATTTGGCCATTTACAAAACACAAATTAAAAATGATTCTATCCTTTCATTTATTTCAAAAATTGAATTCGAATATGAGGAACAAACCGATTTTAACCCAAAAAATATCCGTCATGATTTCGATGCAGAAGCCATGATCTATTGGAATGAAAAGATTCATTTGTTCAGTAAGGAATGGGAAAGCAAAGCGACTTCACATTATATAATCAACCCTAACTCTTTAGAAAAACAGAAAATTGTCAAAACGGAAAGTTTCGATACAAAATTCTTTGTAACCGATGCAGCTCATTTCAATCAGAAACTCTACTTAATAGGTTACACTAAAAAAGGAAGATGCTTTTTAGTCGTTTTCAAAATAGACAACAAAAAATTCCTATTCAACAATACGTATAAAAAATACAAATTAGGTTCTGTATTATCTATTGGACAAATCGAAGGGATAACTGTAAATGAAAAAGGCATTTATATTTCGGGAGAAGGTTTTTTCAAATCCATTTTCAAAGTCAAACCTACTCTGTATTTTATTCCGTTTAACGCATTAAAAGATTTCTAGTTCATTTTAGTTTTATGTAATTTTGCACCATGAGAAAAATTGAGAACAGCGAATTAGAAAGAAAATCGATTGAAGAATTCAAACAAGCAGAAAAAACGCCAATCATTGTAATTTTAGATGACATCAGAAGTTTACACAATATTGGATCGGTATTCAGAACCGGTGATGCGTTTTTGATTGAAAAAGTTTATTTATGCGGAATTACAGCTACTCCTCCTAATAAAGAAATCAACAAAACAGCTTTAGGCGCGACGGACACCGTAACTTGGGAGTACAAAAAAGACGTACTTGAAGTGATTGAGGAATTAAAATCTCAGGACGTGGAAGTTTTTGCCATTGAACAAGTTGAAGGCGCAATTTTCCTTGATGATTTTAAAGTTGTCAACAACAAAAAATATGCTTTAGTTTTTGGTAATGAAGTTTTTGGAGTGAATCAGGATGCCGTTAAATTATGTGATGGTGCTATTGAAATTCCGCAATTAGGAACGAAGCATTCTTTAAATATCTCCGTAACTACCGGAATTGTGATTTGGGATTTATTTTGCAAATTGAAAGTTTCCTAGATTAGGCACTTTAATCCAGAATCAACAATCTAATTTACGCTGTATTGCCTGCAATATAGTAACGTAATCTTCCTGACGCTTGACAAAATCAAATTCAGAAACATCAATAACCAAAACATTCAAATCAGTTTGCGTTTTGATATAATCCAAATAACCCTGATTAATTTTATCCAGATATTCAGCTGGAATCTCCTGTTCGTAACTACGACCGCGTTTTTTGATATTCTTCAGTAACCTATCTGTATTTTGATATAAATACACATACAAATCCGGCTTTGGCATTTCCTTATAAATAATATCAAACAAGGTTTTATACAAACGGAATTCATCTTCCTGTAATGTCACTTTTGCAAAAATCAGCGATTTAAAAATGTGATAATCGGCGACCACAAAATCAGCAAATAAATCAAATTGCGATAAATCATCTGCTAGCTGTTGGTATCTATCGGCAAGAAATGACATCTCCAAGGGAAACGCATATCGGTTTTGGTCTTTATAAAATTTCGGCAAGAAAGGATTGTCAGCAAAACGTTCCAAAACCAATTTGGCATTAAAATCTTCAGAAATCCTTGTTGCCAATGTTGTCTTCCCCGCCCCAATATTCCCTTCAATCGCAATATAATTGACTTTATTGATACTGTAATCTGTGCTTGGCGCTTTTAATTCCCCTACAATTTCGCATTGGCTGTTATCTTCACATTGCAGCACTAATTCTCCAATGGTCTTTTCCAAAACAGGATGCTGCCAATCCAATTTCAAATCGGCGACAGGCAACAAGACAAATTTACGATTTTGCATTTGCGGATGCGGCACATGCAGATGTTCGGTATGAACAATCTGATTTTCAATTGAAATTATATCAATATCAATAATACGGGCTTCGTATCCGTTATTTTGTTTTCGGAAACGTCCCATTTCTTTTTCAATTGAAGTTATTTTACGTAAAATCTTTTCTGCAGAAAAAGAAGTATGCAAAACCAATGCACAATTATAAAAAGCATCACTTTCAAAACCCCACGAAGGCGTTTCATACAATTTGGAAACACGTAAAACCACACCAATTCCCTGATGGATCAATTGGATGCATTTTTCAAGATTTTCCCTTCTGTCTCCTATATTACTGCCCAATGAAAGGACAACTTTTTGCTGCAAACTCATAATTGCCACAAAATAACTAAAAAGAATTGTAGTATAACAGCACAATCATTCAACTGTTAATAACTATTTACTGTAACAAAAAAATCATTTTATCTACTTATAGTTATAAATAATTGAAAGATGAAATTTTTAGGTAATGTATTAGCAACCGTAGTGGGGCTTTTTGTTTTTTGTTTTCTGTTTTTCTTCGGAATCATCATTTTAGGTGCTTTATTTGGAGGAGAAGAAAGAACGGCCGTAAAAGAAAATTCGGTAATTGAACTTGATTTAGCCAAAGTAACCCATGATTATGGAGGAAAATTCAATTACAAGGACATGCCTTTTTTGAATGACAAAGGAACAAAAGAAGGCTTAACAGATGTCTTACGTGCAATTGAAGCAGCAGCCAATGACGATAAAATCAAAGGAATTTCAATTTTAAACAATGAGATTCATTTGGGAATTGCTCAAACAAAAACGTTACGTGATGAATTGGAAAAATTCAAAAAATCAGGAAAATTCGTTTTGTCTTATGGCAATGTACTATCTCAAAAAGAATACTATCTTAATTCGATAGCTGACAAAGTATATCTAAATCCTGTTGGAGAAATGGATTTTAAAGGCTTATCAACCGAAATCTTGTATTTCAAAGATTTTCAGGATAAAACAGGATTAAAAATGGAGGTTATCCGCCATGGGAAGTACAAAAGTGCTGTTGAACCATTTTTAGCCAGTGAAATGAGTGCTGAAAACCGTGAGCAAATTACCGCTTTCCTTAATTCAATATGGAATTCGATGGTTAATGATATTGCAAAATCCAGAAATATTCCGGTTGAAAAACTAAACGCAATCGCTAACGACTTATTAGCAAGAACTCCGGAAATGGCCAAAAGCAACAACTTAGTCGATATTATAGCCTACGAAGATGTATACCACAACGATATCAAAAAACGTTTGAAAGTAGAAGATGAAGAAGACTACAACACCGTTGACATTTTAGACTATGCGAAAGATGTTGCCTTAGATAATGAATTTTCAACAAAGGATAAAATTGCCATTATATATGCGCAAGGTGAAATTGGATCAGGAGAAGGCGATTTAAACGTGGTGGGAGAAGGTTCGATGCGTCGTTCTTTAAAAGAGGCACGTGAAGATGAAGATGTAAAAGCTATTGTATTGCGCATTGACAGTCCGGGAGGAAGTGCTTTGACTTCGGATTTAATCTGGAGAGAAATCGAAATCACCAAAAAAGTAAAACCTGTTGTGGTTTCTATGGGTAATTTAGCAGCTTCCGGCGGCTATTATATCGCTTGTAACGCGAATAAAATTTTTGCAGAAAACAGTACAATTACAGGCTCAATTGGCGTATTCGGAATGCTTCCTAACTTTTCTAAAATCAGCGATCGATATGGCATCAATACAGAGTTAGTTGAAACTCATAAAAACGCTTCGGGCTATACTCCGTTTGAACCTTTAGACAATGATTTCAGAAACTTTACCCAAGAAGGTGTAGAACAAGTATACAACACCTTTGTAAGCAGAGTAGCCTCTGGCCGAAAAATGACTTTTGCCCAAGTGGATGCTATTGCTCAAGGTCGTGTTTGGAGCGGATCAGATGCATTGAAACTTGGCTTAGTGGATAAAATTGGCGGTATGGATGATGCCATTGCTTATGCTGCCAGCTTAGTAAAAGTAGAAGAATATGCTACGGTTGAATACCCTGAATTCGAAAAAGATATTGAAGAACTATTTGGCGGAAGAGGATTTTTTAGCTTCTTA
>DATEDY010000007.1:0-4845 GCA_035281405.1 Flavobacterium sp. | reverse complement strand
GAATTTAAATAATATAAAAAGCAACATGAAAAAACTCTTTTTAGCAGTTTTGATCGCTTCGTTTTCTAATGGTTATGCTCAAGAGTTAAACTTGCCGGCAGCTACGCAATATCTTGCTGATAACCCATTTGTAATTTCACCTACATACGCTGGTATCGGTGATAATTTCAGAGTGAGATTGAATGGTTTCTTCCAATGGGTTGGAATCGAAGATGCGCCTGCAAACCAGGCTTTATATGCAGATTTTAGAGTTTTTGACCAATCAGGTGTCGGAATCAACTTGTATAATGATAAAAATGGTAACACACAGCAAACGGGAGGTAAAGTCTCGTTTGCTCACCATATTATTTTGGACTATCCAACAAAGCAATATCTTTCTTTCGGTATGTCGTTGAATCTGAATAACTTCAGAATTGATCCTAATTTCGAAACACCCGATAATAGTGTTACAAATGATCGTTTTACTTCAAACACTAACTTTGATGCCAGTTTATTGTACAGAAGAGGTGGATTTTATGGAGCGATTAACATTAGTAATATTGTCAACAAGGATATCAAAAAGTTTGCAACTTCTTTGAATGAGCCTAACTTATTACGTAACTATCAATTGTACACAGGTTACCTTTTCAGAGGAAATAGAAACAGTAAAATGGAATTTGAACCATCCGCTTATTTTCAATATTTTGAGAGTGATGGACGTTCGACTACTGATATCAACTTAAAAGCACGCTGGTTGGATTACCAACGTACCGGTTATTTTTGGGTTGGGGTAACGTATCGTATGTTGAATGACCAACCAATGAAACCGTTATCAATTGGTCCAATGTTGGGCCTTAAAAAGAGTGGTTTTTACGTAGGTTATTCGTATCAGATTTTCCCAAGCGAAATTCAAACCTATAGTTCTGGAACACACATGTTGACTTTAGGATGGGATTTCTTCCAAGGAATCAGTAACTGTCCATGTACTCAAACTGCTGTTGCAGAAGATTAATAAATTTTAAACTTAAATGCCAAAATGAAAACTTTATCAGATTTTAACTTTAGAGATAAAAAAGCCATAATTCGTGTTGATTTTAATGTTCCGCTTAACGAAAACTATGAAGTAACCGATGCAACTCGCATCGAAGCTGCAAAGCCAACTATCGATAAGATTCTTGCTGATGGTGGAAGTGTAATTTTAATGTCACATTTAGGCCGTCCTAAAGGAGTTCAGGATGAATTTTCATTAAGACATATTGTTGACAGAACTGCTCAAATTTTGGGCAGTCCTGTCACTTTTGCTTCTGACTGTATCGGTCATGTAGCCGAGAATGCAGCGAAGCATTTAAAAGCTGGAGAGATTCTTTTACTGGAAAACCTTCGTTTTTATAAAGAAGAGGAAGCAGGTGATGTGGATTTCGCAAAGAAATTAGCTTCTCTAGGAGATATCTATGTGAATGACGCTTTTGGTACAGCTCATAGAGCGCACGCTTCTACAACGATTATAGCGCAATTTTTTCCCGAAAATAAGTGTTTTGGTACTTTGTTGGCTAAAGAGATAGAAAGTTTAAATAAAGTGCTTAATAATAGCGTTAAACCGGTTACTGCTGTATTGGGTGGTAGTAAAGTTTCTTCAAAAATTACGGTTATCGAAAATATCTTGGATAAAATCGATAACATGATTATTGGCGGAGGTATGACTTTTACTTTCATCAAAGCTCTTGGAGGTAAAATCGGGAATTCTATCTGTGAAGATGATAAATTAGAATTGGCTTTGGATATTTTGGCAAAAGCCAAAGAAAAAAATATAAAAATACTACTTCCTGTTGATGTTGTTGCCGCAAATGCTTTTGCAAACGATGCACAAACTCAGGTAATCGATGTAAATGCTATTCCTGATGGCTGGCAAGGTTTGGATGTTGGTCCAAAATCCTTAGTAGCCATTAAAGATGTTATACTTCAATCGCAAACTATTCTTTGGAATGGACCATTAGGTGTTTTTGAAATGGATTCTTTTGCAAACGGAACTATTGAATTGGGTAATTTTATCGCAGAAGCAACCTTAAACGGAGCTTTTTCTCTTGTGGGTGGAGGTGATAGCGTTGCTGCTGTTAAACAGTTTGGTTTTGAGTCAAAAGTGAGTTATGTTTCAACTGGTGGCGGTGCAATGTTAGAGATGCTAGAAGGTAAGAATTTACCTGGAATTTCGGCCATAATGTGTTAATTATCCGATTTTTAACAACTTTTATCGATGTTTTACGTTTTACTTAGTATGTTTGTATTCGTAACACAATTAATTGATTCATAACTAATTACAAAAATGAGCTTATGATTAAAAAGATTTTTGCCCTTGCCCTACTAACCCTTTTACCTGTTTTTAACGGTTACTCTCAGGAAACAGCAATAAAAGATTCTATAACAAAACCTATCGTTAAGTTATCCTTTTTGGATTCAATCAAAAAAACGTTTGTTGTTGATGCAACCACTGATTGTATAGAAAATCAATACATCAAGGAATTGACATCAAGTCAGGAAATTTTTGATGGTTTATTAACCGATATCAAAACGTTGGACTTAAATGCTCACGTTGATTTTGAGTTACCTACAGAAGTTTTCAAAGAGAGATTACGCCTTTTGGATGAAAAATCACCGTTTAACATTGATTATAATCCGCAGTTGGAAAACTTAGTAAAAAGCTTTCTTAAAAACCGTAAACGTTCGTATGAGCGCTTAATGGGTTTGTCGCAATATTATTTCCCAATGTTTGAAGAAGCCATGGCGCGTTATGATGTGCCGTTGGAAATCAAATACCTTGCTATCGTTGAATCGGCACTGAATTCTAAAGCAGTCTCACGTGTTGGCGCTACAGGTCTTTGGCAGTTTATGTACGAAACCGGTAAACAATACGGATTGAAAATTGATTCGTATGTAGACGAACGCAGTGATGCTTACAAGGCTTCTGATGCTGCAGCACGCTATATGGCTGGTATGTATAAAATTTTCGGCGACTGGGAATTGGTTTTGGCATCCTATAATTCGGGTGCTGGAAATGTTTCCAAAGCGATTCGTCGTTCTGGCGGACACCAAAATTTCTGGAACATCAAAAATAAATTACCGAGAGAAACGCAAGGTTATGTTCCTGCTTTCTTAGCAACAATGTATATTTTCGAATACCATAAAGAACACGGAATTGTTCCTCAAAAACCCGTTGCCAATCATTTGGAAGTGGATACCATTGCCGTGAAAAGAAAAATATCGTTCAAACAATTGTCTGATTTGTTAGATATTCCGACATCTGATATCGAATTTTTGAATCCTTCTTACAAAATGAAAGTGATTCCGTATGTAACCGGGAAAACTAATTTTGTGACGCTTCCTAAGAAAAAAATTGCTGTTTTTGCTTCTAACGAAAACAAATTATACGCTTATGTTGATTATGAAGAAAGCAAACGTGAAAAGCGTTTCGTGCCGGGATACAAAACAAAAACCAAAATTGTTCGTGATTCTGTTGTTGCTGGATCTTCAACAGAAGAAGCCGTTGCGGAAACTATTCAAAGAACGAAAAATATCACGCGTACTAAATACCATACCGTTAAAAGAGGTGACAATTTAGGAGCTATTGCTGATAAGTACGGAGTTACTGTTAGAGAAGTGAAGGATTGGAATAACATGCATTCAAGTACATTGCAAGCAGGTAGAAAGCTGAAAATTAAAGTGGATGGCCAAATTGTAGTGAATGAGAGAGTTAAAAAGCCGATTTCGCAAGCAAAGGAAGAGGTTATTGTAGCCGTTGAAAAGCCAACAGAAAAGAAAGCAGTTAAAACGAAAGAAACAGAAACTGTTGCGGTTGCTGAACATACAGTAGAACAAGGAGAGACTTTAGTTACTATCGCTAAGAAACACCGTATGTATGTGGCTGATTTGAAGAAATTTAATAATTTAAAAGACGGTAACATTAATCCCGGCGATAAATTAAAATTAAAAGCTTCATCAGAAGTTATCATTGCTGAAGAAAAAGAAGAAGCAATTGCAGCCACAGAGAATATTGAGAATACACACACAGTGAAAAAAGGAGAAAGCATTTTCCTTATTGCTAAAGCACATAAAGTGAGTGTTGATGATATCCTGCAATGGAATAACATGTCCTCAGCAAATATCAATGTAGGTGATCAATTGAAAATAGTTAAAGCACAACGTGCTGTAGTTGAAAATGCTAAAAAGAAAAGCAGTAAGTACGAAGACCAAAAAATGTACGTGGTACAAAAAGGAGACTCTTTATTCAAGATTTCACAAAAGCACAATACTACAGTTGCAGAAATTAAAAAGAAAAACAATATTCAAGATAACGACCTTCAACCTGGTATGAAGTTGAAGATCTAAGGAAAGGGAATCGCAAGATTCCCTTTTTTTATTTTAATTTTGTCAAAAAGTAAAGCCATGGAATTAATATTCAAAATAAAGCGTTTTAACGAACTTTCTACCCAAGAACTATATCAAATACTGCAAGGGCGAAGTGAAGTCTTTGTGGTGGAGCAAAATTGCGTCTATCAGGATATTGATGGTAAAGATCAAAAAGCAATTCATGTTTTGGGATATATCGGAGAAGATTTAGCTGCGTATTGCCGTTTGTTTGGTGCTGGTGATTATTTTGAAGAAAGCTCTATCGGAAGGGTAATAGTTTCTCCGAAGCATCGTGACAAAAAATTAGGACATGAATTGATGAAGGTGGCTATAGCTGCTATTGACAAAGAGTATAATCAAACTAAAATCACGATTTCCGCACAACAGTACCTGCAGAAGTTTTATGAAAGCCATGGTTTTGTTCAAACCTCAGAAATGTATTTGGAAGATGATATTCCGCATATA
>DATEDY010000006.1:0-20551 GCA_035281405.1 Flavobacterium sp. | reverse complement strand
GGCGATTGTATCCAAGTGCGCCTTACTTTGTTTTTGTAGATAATTATAAATACTTTGTTCATCACCATCTAACGAAACAAACAACTGTTTTTGAATCGCTTTTTGAGTTGATTTTTTAATATCCCAATTCAGGTGATAAATCAAATCACAGGCGTTAGTCAATGTTTGTGCCTTATTTGTTTTAATTAAATAATTACATCCCTGACTGTATTTATCTGTGGTGCGCCCGGGAACAGCAAAAACATCCCTGTTGTAATCATTAGCCATAGTAGCCGTTAACAAAGAACCTCCTTTCTCGGCACTTTCAATCACTATGGTAGCTTCCGACATTCCGGCAACAATTCGGTTTCTTTTGACAAAATTCTCTCTATCCGGGTTGGAAGTGCTCCGAAACTCAGTCATAAAACCACCGTTCTGTTCCATTTTGGCCATATATCTCTTGTGATTTTTAGGATAGATTTGATTGAGTCCGTGCGCCAAAACGCCGATGGTTTGAAGACTATTTTCCACTGCTGCCTGATGTGCAACAATATCAACACCATAAGCAAATCCGCTTACTATAATTGGATTAAGTGGCGCTAAATCGGCAATGAGTTTTTTGCAAAAATCGTTTCCGTAGGGAGTAATCTGTCGTGTCCCTACTATACTTATTATCTTTCGGTTTTCCAGATTGATATTTCCTGCTGTAAACAGTAATACTGGCGCATCATAACATTGCTTCAGTCTTTCGGGATATAAGGCATCCTGATAAAACAACGTTTGAATGTTTTGATTTTGGATGAATTGAAGTTCGGCTTCAGCCGCTTTAAAAATTTCTGGGTCTTTAATTTTTCGTATTGTAATGCCTCCTATTTTATCAATTTTGGCTAATTGAGCGGGTTTGGCTTTCAATACTTCTTCGGGTGATCCAAAATGAGATACTAATTTTTTGACACTAATATCCCCAATACCTTCGACATTTAGCAGTGCTAAGGCGTGTAATAATTCTTGTTGTAACATGGCGTATAAAATAGAAGTACAAAATAAGCGAAATTTAAATTGTTAATAACATTTGTTGATAAAATTTTTATTTCGTCTTGTATTCTTTATTTTTGTTGCTATGAATGTACCGCAACATATTTCACAGTTATTGTACCGTTATCAATGCGTAACGGTTCCTGGTTTTGGTGCTTTTTTAACCGAAACCGTTTCTGCAAACATACAGGAGAGTAATCATACTTTTTTTCCACCTAAAAAAGTTATCGCTTTCAACGCGAATATAAAAAGTAATGACGGTTTATTAGCCAATCATATTGCCCAAGTTGAAAAAATCAATTACGCCGAAGCTTTAAGCATGATTAAAACTGAAGTGGCAGAATGGAATACTAAATTAGAAAATCGTGACTATTTAATCTTTAAAGGAATTGGTCTTTTAAAATTAAATGGCGAAAACAATATTGTTTTTGAAGCATCAAGCCATGTAAATTATCTAACTGATGCTTTTGGGTTAAGTTCTTTTGTTTCTCCGGCTGTTAAGCGCGAAGAATTGAAAAAACTAATAGATGCCACTGTTGAAGAAAAGCCAACAATTGAACTAATCCAGGAACGTAAGATTGCACGTCCATATTTGAGGTATGCGGCTATGTTTATCCTTTCTTTGGGAGGGTCAGGATTTGGTTATGTAACCTACGTAGATCAGCAAGAAAAATCGGAAACATTATTAGTACAGGCTGAAGTACAAAAAGAAGTACAGAATAAAATTCAGGAAGCAACTTTTTTTATCAGTAATCCTATTGATGAAATCATTGTTGATCCAAATTTAAACTATAATTTTCATTTAGTTTCTGGCTCTTTCAGAAGTAAAGAAAATGCCGAAAAAGCGATGAACAAGCTAATTCAAAAAGGCTATCAGGCTTCTGTCTTAGAACGGAATGAAGATGGTTTATTTTCAGTTCTGTACGGAACATATCCAACTCAAGTTGAGGCTGACGAAGCTTTGTTGAAAATCCAGAGTGAAGAAAATAAAGACGCTTGGATTCTCTTACAAGAAAAATAATTCGACGAAAGCCTTTCAAAAATGAAAGGCTTTTTTATTTAAAAAACATCATAACTATTATATTTATAAAAAATTAACATGCAAACTAAATTCCCTTCAGAATCTTTAACGGTTTTAACCGATTTGGTTTTACCAAGTGAAACGAATCCTTTGAACAATTTATTTGGTGGTGAACTATTAGCACGAATGGACAGAGCAGCCAGTATTGCTGCGCGTCGTCATTCCCGTCGCATCACGGTTACAGCTTCCGTAAATCACGTTGCCTTTAACAGAGCAATTCCTTTAGGAAGCGTAGTCACTGTTGAAGCTAAAGTATCCAGAAGTTTCAAATCCTCTATGGAGATTTATATTGACGTATGGATTGAAGATCGTGAATCAGGATCAAAAACCAAGGCTAATGAAGCTATTTATACTTTTGTTGCGGTTGACGAAACAGGTCGTCCAGTGGAAGTACCACAAATCGTACCGCAAACCGATGAAGAAAAAGCGCGTTTCGATGCAGCATTACGCAGAAAACAATTAAGCTTAGTATTAGCTGGTAAAATGAAACCGGA
Source organism: Flavobacterium sp. (assembly GCA_035281405.1). Classification (GTDB taxonomy): domain Bacteria; phylum Bacteroidota; class Bacteroidia; order Flavobacteriales; family Flavobacteriaceae; genus Flavobacterium. The sequence continues at coordinate 17,962 of DATEDY010000006.1, read as the reverse complement.
TGAAGCTACTGAATTAAAAGCATTATTCACATAAAACCCATAAAAAAAGTCCCGGATTCGGGACTTTTTTATTACATATTGACAATCCAGGATTGCGGATTCAATTTTGTTGTATTTTGATAAATCAGGAATTTCAATACTGATTTTCCAGCTGACTGATTGTAGAAGATTTCTCCTAACGCTTGTTTGGTCGTCACTTTACTTCCTTTACTCACAAACACTTTACCGATATTAGAATACGTAGTAGTATAATCCCCGTGACGAATCATAATGGTAGCAGTTCCGTTAGGCGCCATTTGTACGTCACTCACTTCACCATTAAATACTGCACGTGCTTTTGCACCACGTTCAGATGAAACTTCAATACCACTACTTTCAATCATGATTGAAGGTTCCAGTGGATGGGGTTGGCGTCCAAAACGTTTTGTCAATGCTCCTTTTTCAACAGGCCATGGCAAACGCCCACGATTTGCTTTAAAGTCATTTGCTAATTCTTTGGCTTCCGGTGTTAACACGAAAGTTGTCGTATTAGTTGTATTACCAGCTTTTTTATTGGCTGCCGCAATTGCTTCACGGATTAATCGTTCGATTTGACGTTCTATTGCTTTGGCTTCCTTCTGTTTTTTACGAATATCCGCAATAATCTTATTCTTATCCTTCTTGATAGAATTCAATTCTTTTTGCTGTTCTTGACGCTGCTTTTCCAGCTCTTTTTTCTCCTGTTCGCTTTCAGCAATTAATTTTTCCTTCTCTTTTTTCTGAACCGAAAGCTTATTATTAAACATTTCCAATTCATTAGTTTTAGTCTTAATCTCTTCACCTTGCATTTTACGGAAGCTTGAATACTGCTTCATGTATTGGAAACGCTTGTAAGCTTGTAGAAAATTATCAGAGGATAAAATAAACATTGCTTTACTTTGTTCTGATCGGCTCTTGTAGGATTTCACAATATTTTCAGCATAGTCTTCCTTTAACAACACCAATTCTTTTTTAAGCTTATTGACTTGCAACTGATTGATGTACATACTGTTTCCCAAAACCTTTTTTTGTTTTTCAGTAGTGTTGATCAGTTTTTGTTGCAACCCAATTTTTACATTTTGTTGTTGCACAACCTTTACTGCCGACTTTTCCTTCTTCTTCTGAGTCTGCAATAATTTTTCTTGTTGGCGGATTTCTTCTTGTAATCTGGCTTTTTGTTCTTCGAGTTTACGTTGTCTGTCTTCTTCTTGTGCCATTGAAGAAGTTACTGTAAACAAAGCGAAAAGGAAAACAATATATTTTGACATTCGGTGTTATTTGACTATTTGATTATTACTTGCTCATAACCACTTGGAACACTGTATACAAAATTTAACTCTTCATTGAATTTTGCATCTCTGTATTCTACAGCTATTGAAGTGGTTTGATTGTTTTGTATTGCAAAAATAGCAACTTCTTGCGGTAAAACACTTTCCGGATACGATTTATAGTTGGAATAATTCACTAACATTTTACGTTCAGGAGAAAGTTGTTTGATCTCTTGCTTTTTCATATTGAAAGAATCCGGATAAAACACAAATGATTTTAGGAAATTTCCAGCGGTGATTTCTTCCAATCTTGGTGCATTATCTTCTTGTAATACTTCATATTTAGATTTAGACAAATCATCGAACGCCTGTCCGATTAGCATATTTTGCACTTTTTGAAAATCCAAATCGGTTCCCAACCATTCACTCAGCATTTTATAATCACCTTCAAAATACGTATGATTCCCTTTCTCATAATACTTCACCTGAGTTGGTGTTATCAAAGCTTTTGCGCCAGTGATACCGAAAAATTTCACCGTCACTAAAATCATTTCGTCTTTCTTAATTCGGATATCAGCTGAAACATTCAATGATTGTTTCTGACTTACATAATTCACATTGGCATTAATAAAAGCCGTTTTGAAACTACGATTGACCGCATAATGATTGGTGATAATATTTTTGACCGTTTCATCAGATATTGAAGTAGTTACTTCAGTTGGCGCTATTAACTTTTGTTTTGGTTTACAAGAAACCACGGCAATTAAAAGCAATATTGGAATTATTTTTCGCATTTTTTATTTCTTTTTAAGATGATTTGCTCTTGCGGCATATTCATCACTTTTTACAGTATTGCCTGATGCTTTGAATACTTCGGCTAAGGTCAGACAAAAATCGGTTTCAAGAGCTACATTTTCTACTACATAATCTATGCCTGATTCTAAAAACTCGATTGCTTTTTTATAATTTTTAAGTTTTCCCGATGCTTTACCGGCAAAATAATAATATTCTGGTTGATTGGGATATGTATCTACTAATTCAGATGCTTTCTTCAACATTGCGTTAAAATCAGCCACTTCCTCATAAGTAGCCAAAAGAAAAATATTGGCTTCCAAGTCGTTATTATTCGTAAAAAAAGATTTCTCCAAATATTGAATTGCCTGAGGCCAGTTTTTCTTTTTATAATAGAACTTACCCACTTCTTTAAATACATTCAGATCCGGATCGTTTTCAAAATAAGCTGTTACTTTGCTTAGCTGATTTTCGAATGTTGGATTTTTTGTGGTAAAAATCAGAAATTCATTAAACATTCTGAACTTGATTTTTTTATCAATTTTTCTCCCGTTCAACACTTTTTCCAGCGATATAAAAGCTTCATTTCCTTTATTTTCGTTGATATAGTATTTAAACATAAATACTTGTGCCCATTCAGAATTGGGAACATTCTGCTCTAATTTTTGGGTTACCTGGCGTGCTTTTTCTTCTTGATTGTTTTCGGAATATTTATAGATCAAAGAAATATAATTCTCCTCAATTAAAGGATTCTCTTCAATTGCCTTTTCAAGATCATTTTTACTGGTGCTGTTACTTCCGGCCTGTCCGTTAATTTCCAAACGATAACGATCACGAACCTCTGTTTTACCAAAAGATTCATCGAGTTCATTGATTAAAACCAATGCTTTATCGTATTGTCTGGTATACATGTACAACGACAATAAATCTTCCTTGAAATTTTTATCCAGCGGAATAATTTTCTGAAGCGTTAAGATTCCTTGATTATAATTTTTGGTTTCATAGTATACCTCATACAAGTCAATCCAATACCATTTATTGGTTGGTTCCATTTGAGTGGCTTTGATCAAAGCATTTTCGGCCTCAATAAACTTTTTTTGGAAGAAATAATTTTTACCAAGTTCGTGGTAAATTACCGCATTATCCGGTTGCAATTTCAAACATTTTTCCAAGGAAAGAATTGCTTTATCATAGTTTTCAATTCCTTTTTGTTTGAGTGATTCGTAATAGGCTTCTTGAAAGTCATCGCTTACCAAGGCAATATCATCCGGTTCAGTTTGGGCAAAAGCAATCGTGGAAATGCAAAACATTCCAATTGACAAAGCTATATTTTGTAACCCTTTATTTATCATTTATTCTAAAACCGAATAATCTCCAATACTGATACTTTTAAAATCACCATCAAACGTTGCGTGGTTTCCAATCATGGCATTATCCAATTTTGCATTACGGATATGCACATGCGTTTGCACTAAACTATTTTGTATTTTCACATTAGTCAAATGGGTTGCTTTTCCAAGCGACACATTAGGTCCAACCGTTGAATTAATCAAAATTACATCTTCACCAATATAACAAGGCGGAATAATGGTTGAATTTTCAATTCTGGCATTAGATGCAACTAAATTTTCCTCTGCGTCATTGTGCAAAAAGTTCAGCATGCGGGAATTAGTTTCCACAGTCACATTCTTGTTTCCGCAGTCCATCCATTCGTCCACTTTACCAGGCACAAATTTCATGCCTTTTTGTTTCATGTTTTCCAGACCATCGGTTAATTGATATTCTCCACCTTTCACTACATTGTTGTCCAGTAGGTATTGCAACTCACTTCTTAGTGTTTCACCCGACTTGAAATAATAGATTCCAATGATGGCTAAATCAGAAACGAACTCTTTTGGTTTTTCTACGAAATCCACTATTTCATTCGCCTCATTTAATTGCACCACACCAAAAGCACTTGGATCTTCCACTTGTTTTACCCAGATTACGCTATCTGCTGAAGTATCTAATGTAAAATCGGCTCTGAAAAGTGTATCTGCATAAGCTACTACGATTGGTCCTTCCATTGATTCTTTAGCGCAAAGAATAGCATGCGCGGTTCCCAAAGGTTCGTTTTGATAATAGATACTTCCTTTAGCGCCTAATTTTTCAGCTATGGCAACCAATTCGTGCGGTACTTTATCTCCAAAATCTTTGTGAATGATAAAGGCAATTTCGTCGATTTTATGATTAATTACTTTAGCGATGTCTTCCACTAGTCGGTGTACGATAGGTTTCCCTGCTATTGGAATCAATGGTTTTGGAACTGTTAATGTATGTGGGCGAAGACGTGAGCCACGACCTGCCATAGGGACGATTATTTTCATATATATTAGAAGATTGAATGATTAAAGAAAATCTTTTAATCGGTGTATTACTATTTATTTTACTCCTGTACTTCCGAAGCCACCTTCGCCACGGGAAGTTTCTGTTAATTCGGCCACTTCCAGCCATTCTGCACGCTCATGTTTGGCGATGACAAGCTGCGCTATACGTTCGCCGTTTTCAACCACAAAGGCTTCGTTAGATAAATTTACTAAAATTACCCCAATTTCCCCTCTATAATCTGCGTCAACTGTGCCGGGAGAATTCAATACCGTAATTCCTTTTTTGAATGCCAAACCGCTACGTGGACGAACCTGTGCTTCATAGCCAATTGGCAATTCGATGAACAAGCCTGTTTTTACTAACGCGCGTTCCAGTGGTTTCAGTGTGATAGGTTCGTTAATATTTGCCCGTAGATCCATTCCGGCAGAAGCATTGGTTTCATAGTTGGGTAATGGATGCTGTGATTTATTAATGATTTTGATTTGCATATTCCTAGTCTCTTTGTGGGTAGCCGTGATGGCAGCTAAAAGCCTTTTGAAATTACTGTTGTTGTTTTCCCGGACTGAAAAAGCGACCAAAGGAAGCTCTTTTTGGGACAATGGAAAACAAACAGGAATACAAAAGCTTGTAGCGTACAGCGCGATTAGCTCCTGAAAATTATTTTCGTTTTACTATTTTTAAAATGGTTTCTTTTTCGTTTCGATAAATATAATAACCAAAAATTACTAAAGCAAATATCCCGAAGATATAGCTTTCTCTTAATTTAGGAATATAAAATGACAAAGCGGAAAGAAGGATGGACAATCCCAAATAACCTCCAATTTTTTCTTTATCGTATGGAATTGGATATTTCTTTTGACCAAGGAAATACGAAATAAACATCATACTTCCGTAAGCTACAATAGTAGCAATAGCCGAACCATAATAACTCATGGAACGAACCAACAAAAAGTTGAGTCCTAATGTCAATACTGCACCAATAATAGAAATGATGGCACCAATATGTGTTTTATTGATGAGTTTGTACCACACCGAAAGGTTGGTATAAATACCTAAAAAGAAATTGGCCACGATGATTAACGGAACCACATCCATGGCATCCCAATAGTTGCTATTGGGTACTAAAAGCAGTTTCAACAAATCAATAAAAACGATGACAAACAGTAAAATGAATGATCCGGAAATCACGAAATATTTAGTGATGGTCGCATAGGTTTGCGATGCGTTTTCCTTATCGGCATGACTGAAGAAGAAAGGCTCGATTCCCAGTGTATATGCGGTGCGAAACAATACCATGAACATTCCTAATTTATAGCAGGCGGAATAAGCACCAATATCCGCTTTGGGAACGTCTAATTTTTCCAATAAGATTTTATCAAAATGTTCGTTGATGGCAAAACCAATTCCGGCAATCAAGATAGGCAATCCATAGCGCATCATTTTTTTCCAGAGTTCGTAATCGAAATGCCAATTGATTTTGAAATAGTTATTTGACACTACTACAAAAGTGAATAAGCTTGCTACTAAATTAGACACGAAAATGTAACCTACCTGGAAGTTTTCAAAATAGATGGTACTTAAAAGATTGTCTTTGGACAACTTTGGTAAAATCAATAAAAAGAAAATATTAAGTCCAAAGTTAATCCCAACGTTAGCGATTTTGATTATCGCGTATTTCATGGGTTTGCTTTCGGCTCTTAATTTTGAAAACGGAATGATAACCAAGGCATCCAACACTAAAATCCAAATGGTATACGTAATGTATTCGGTTTTAACATTGATCCAATCGGCGATGGTTTCTCTGAACATTAAACTAATGAACAGAAAAATAAGCGAAGACCAGAATAGTGATATGGTGGATGTGGAAATAACATTTTTTTTATTTTCCTCCAGATTGTAAAATCGGAAGAAAGCCGTTTCCATTCCGTATGATAAGATCACATTAAAGAAAACGAGGTAAGCGAAAATAATGGAAACATCTGCAAACTCCGTTTTAGGTAATGCATGCACATACAACGGATTAAGCATAAAACTTATCATTCTTGGCAATACGGTTGCCAAACCATAAATCAGTGTTTGTTTGAAAAGGCTTTTATAGACGCTCAAAGTGAATTTATTTGCAACAAAAATAATTAATTTCTTGGTCGTGCCGAAGGATACGCCAGCATTTCTTTTCCGGTTACATTTTTGATTTTATACAATTTTCGTTTTCCTTTCTGGGTGAATTCCAAAACGGCTTCATCATCAGAAATGGAGATTGGCGGTACAACCTTTTTCACTTCAGAAGGTGGAGCGTCTGAGGATAATTCATCCCCTTTCTCTAAATTGGCAGTTCCTTTAAAAGCAACAACATAGAGCGATTCACCATTTTTTTGTACTGAATCTTTATTACCTCTAAAATACAGTTGATTAAGCGTAATATCTTTAGGCAGTTGCTGTTCGAATTCGATATGGAAATTGGTTCCCGAACCTCCGCCACGAACCCCGGCTACCCAGTTTTGATAGTAGACTTCTTTAATTTTAACGGGAAACGTTGTTGTTTCCTGAATTGCCAACTTATTGCAACAACTAAGCTGCAACAATAAAAGTAAAATGATATTCAATGCTTTCATAGTTATTCTTTTTTAGAAAAGAAAAAAACATCCTCCACGGTTTCCTTTGGTTCTGGGATATCTTCGTCGGTCAGAGCACGCAACACATCTCTGGTAATTGTCTTGATTTGAATTACTCGGTTGGCTTGGTTTTGCACACATTTTTCAAATAAATTCCGAACTACGCGAGCATTACCAAAACTTTCATCTCTTTTCTCATATAACAGTTCAAACGTTTCATTCAATTTATCTATTGCATCCTCTGTTAAAACAAAATCCAATTTTTTGCATGACGCTTCAAATATGTCATATAACTGCTCCGGTTTAAAATGGTCAAAATGGAAATACCTGTTAAATCGTGAACGCAAACCTGGATTCGACTCAATGAAAAGTTGCATCGGTTCTGTATAGCCAGCTACAACTACTGCCAGATCATCACGATTATCTTCCATTCTTTTCAGGATGGTATTCACTGCTTCGGCTCCGTAATCACTTTGCATTGCATTTTGATTTAGTGCGTAGGCTTCATCAACAAATAAAACGCCTCCGATACTTTCATCAACCACTTTATCTGTTTTGATGGCAGTTTGACCAACATATCCAGCAATTAATCCTTCCCTATCGGTTTCATACAATTGTCCATTAGATAAGAATCCCAGTAATTTAAATATCCGACTTAATAATCGCGCCACAGTCGTTTTACCGGTTCCCGGAGGACCAAGAAAAACGGTATGTAAGGCAATGTCAATATTTTGTAATCCGGCTTCTTTTCTTTTCTTTTGAATTTCAAGTAAATTAATCAACTCTTTAATATCGGCTTTTACCTCTTCAAGACCAATTAAAGCTTCCAGTTCTGCCATCACTTTCTCCAGTGAATCATTTTCAGGTGGTAAACTAATAGCGGTATTTATAGGTTGTTTTGGTTCTTGATTTTCCAATAATGTTTTGATTTCCGTTTGAATTTCGGGTGATGTTCCTAATACATTTTGGTACACACTTTCAAAATGCTTTTTTGCTTCTTCCAGTTTTGCACTTTTTGAATTCGATAACGTTCCAATAACAAAACCCTGTCTTTCCTTTTGATTTGCAGCAATCTTGCTTCCTGCCAATAACTTTTGAATATTTTGTTTGAAATCGGGAGAAACAGCTAATCGGTTCAATGTATTGATAGCCGTTTCGTCAACAAACTTTTCATTGCGAAGCACATCATAATAATACGCTAGAGAGAACCATTGTTTCTCGGTCAATTCTTTTTTACTTTCGATCAATGAAACAATATCCGAAAGAAAAAAAAGTTCTGCCTTATATAATCCAAACTGATTAGCATCCTTATTAACCAAAGCATTGCTCTGCTGTACAAACTGACTATCATTATTGAGTTCTTTGCAAAAAGAAAGCAATTTAGCCGATGATTCTTTTAATGCAACAATGTCTTCTTTTTTGATGATTGTTTGCCCAGATTCCACCTGTCCTTCGATGTTGTTTTTAAGCGAAAGCAGGTATTCCTGTAAAAATGTTATTGGGTTTTGGTTTTTCAAACTGGTGTGAATTAAGATTCCATCATTTGATGAACAATTTCTTTATATAATTTTCGGTGATCGTCTCCATATTCTCTCCATGCCATTCCTTTTTCCCTTAAGTCATAATGAGCAATTATGGATCCGTATTTCTGTTTTATTCCGTTTACTGTTGGATGACCGATAACATATATTACTTGGGCCATTTCTATAGCCAATTCGATATCATGGGTTGAAAACAATACCGTATTGAACTCGGATTCATCGCACAACAAATCAAATGATTTTTTTACTTCCTGAATGTTCCCGATATCCAATCCTGAGAAAGGTTCATCCATCACAATGAATTTATCCGAAGAAAACAATTGTTCGATAATGGCAGTACGTTGTCTTTGTCCTCCGGAAAGTTCGTTCGGATATTTATCAGCACAAGGCTCCAATCCCCATTTCTGGATATGCTCTTTAATTTTTTTATCTTTTTCTGTTTTGGAAAGCGGACTATTACGTAATGCAAATTCCAGGGTTTGGTACACCGTTTTATGACGGAACAACGTATATTTCTGATCAACAAAACCGATATCTCCTTCTTTAACTGGTTTGGCTGCGTTGGGTTCATTACTTTCAAAATCTTTAATAAGGATTTTTCCAGTTTCGGGATGAACCAGTCCGGTAAGCGCTTTAAAAAAAGTCGATTTACCTCTCCCTGATCTTCCTACGACTGCAATAATTTGTCCAGTTTGGTCTTTATCCTTTCGAACTACATCTTTTTCTATTAAACTGATGTCTTTGATAATTGTAACACCATCATACGCTACGCTTAAGTTCTCTACATAAAGTAAAGTATCTTTAAAATGAAATTCCATCAGTTTATATTTTTGAGTATCTAAAAATTGATTTACGTAAGAAATTTATTCCCCAATCTAAAAAAAGACCGATTAATAAAATAATAATTTGCAAGGCGATGATACGTCCGTGATTCATGAATTTATCCGAGTTTTTGATTAGGAATCCCAAACCACCGGAAGCCACAACGATTGATTCTACGGTTACCAACATCATCCAAGTAATCGCCAGATTTTGACGGACAACATCGATAACATGATCTACTCTTCCCAAAATAATTACCTGCCACAAAACTTCCCATCTTGAGCATTTTAATGTTTTGGCATGATCGAATTCTTCTTGTGGTATCGCTGAAATTACGGCAATCAATGAGGTTGTTAAAAACGTTGTCAAGAAAATAACCATGATCCAAATTTGCATATTACGTGCTTCATGAATAACCATCGTGATATAAAATGATAATCCGGTGAACGGCAAGAAACGAAGTTTGGTTACAAACTCAGCGATTGGTTTCAGAATCGGAATCGGAAACGAATAAGCAAAGATCATGGATAAGATGACTGCTAAAAAAATAGACAGAAAACACAATTTCAACGAATTAAAAATGTGTACTACCAAACCTTCATTATACAATTCTGAAAAACCCTTAAATACTTGTTCAGGTGAAGGAAACAAATGTTTTTCACCCATAGTTCCTAAAAACCATATTACCAATAAGGCAATAATCCATCCCGCTAAAATAATTGTTTTATTGGCTTTGGAAATTTTTTCGAAAGGCGTAATTAATTTTATCATAAGAGTAAAAAGGCTATCCCGAGAGATAGCCTGTTTTATTGAATTTTATTTTAAGAAAGTGATTACAACACGTCTGTTTTGTGCTTTTCCAGACTCTGAGTTATTATCAGCAACCGGTTCATTTGAACCTTTACCATCAATCATTTGGAAACGATTTTCAGGAATACCTTTTTGTTTCAGATAATCCACAACTGCTTGTGCTCTACCTTTTGATAAAGTTAAATTGCTTTCCGGTTTACCTACGTTATCTGTATGTCCAACAATAGTCAATTTAGAATTTTCCGCTTGGATTAACAAGTTGTAGATTTTTTCTAAATCTCGGGTTGAATTGTTTTGGATGTTAGTACTACCCGAAGAGAAGTTTATTTTCCATTCACCAGAAGCCATAATTTCAGTAGATTGTTTTGAATAATCTGCTTTATCTGCTGAAGTTGATTCGATATCGTTGATATTTTTCAGGAAGAATAAGTTTACCGCATCTTCATAAGCTACTACACCACCCACGTTTTCATTGAAGTTGAATGGATTCAATTCTGTTAAATAACCCGATACTTGATTATAAACCGATTTGTATCTGTTTACACCATCAGACATACCGAAGTATTGCATTGCATCGGCATAGTTGAATACTTTAGAACCACCCATGTTGTAAGTCAATCCGTTTTTAGTTCCTTGTTGCCCTTTGAACATTTTGTACCAGTATTCTGCATTTTCGATTTGGTACGTATCTGCTACTGCTTCAGAAGCTCTAACTTTCCAATCTTCATAGTTTTTCATTTGGTTGGAAGCTGTCAAAGCCGATTTCAAAATATTTGTAACAATTTCAGGGTTTTTAGTTGCCCATTCTTTCACACCAATTAAAACCGTTGGCATTTGGTTGTTGAATTCTTTTGTAGAAACGATATCTACGAAACCTGATAATTTATCAAAAACCGTTTTATCACCAGGAGTCCAAGTTGCACAACCGTCGATTTTACGGTTCACTGTTTTACCTGTTAATTTTCCATTGCTTACTTCTTTCAAAGTAACTGTCCATCCAGTGGTTTGCGATTTGATCAACTCTTCAGCCGATTTCATGTAATCGTCATTTTCAGAAGGATAGATATTTACAGCATCAGCATCATATGTTGTTGGATCCGGGTTTACTTTTAATCCGTTAGCGAAAGCGTAATTTACAGTTGTTACCCAGTCACCGTCTCCTAATACAGCTGAAATAACAGCACCTTTCATTGATTTAGGATCCGATTTCCAGCTTGGTGGTCCGATTAATTTATCTTCACCGTAGCTCATACCGATTGCACCCATAACCTGGATATGGTATTTATCTTTACCGTATTTTTCATCCAATGCTTTTTGAACCGAACTGATGTAGAAAGGAGCTCCATCACCCATGATCATTACAGCAAAAGCACTTTTATCTGAAGAAGGAAATTCTTGTCCTTTGTCGAATTCTTCAATGAACTTCATTTGCATGTTACGAAGTTCTGATAACCAGTCCTGACGGATGATTTGTAGGTTAACTCCGTTTTTCTCCATTAATGAACCCTTAGTTGTTTTAGGGCCACCGTTGGAAACGATGATTCCGGATTGTCCGTTCCAAGCATATCCCGCGATACGAACCAAAGGTTTATCAGCAACTGCTGTGGATACTTCTTTTGAAGGAAGTTCAATTTTTTCAGCATTAGTAACGTTATTCACATCGGTAGAATTCAATTCCATTCCACCCAATTGTTTGGATACGGCAGTTTTGATTCCGGGAGAAATAAAATAAATTCCGCCCAAAATTCCACCAATACCTACAGCTACAATTAATAACTCGGAAAGAGTAGTCAATTTAGCCATTCTTAAAATTTTTCCCATTTTTTATTATTTTTTGTTTTACGTGTGTTTATTAAAATATATCGCCAAATCCTCCGGCATTTTGTTTGTCCTCTTTAGACATTTTATAATTCGGACTTGTATACTTGGTAGAATCCGGAATCGTGTTGTCTCCTGTTTTAATTTTATCTGCCAATGTATCTAATCTTGTGTACAATTCGTCGTTATCAACAGAATATTGAGACGTTAACGAATCGATATCGATCAAGTTTTCTGACGTTCTTGCGATATCCTGTGCAATAGTTGAAGTAACTACTTCCAGTGCATATTCCAATTCCCAGTCTTTTGTGAACATCATCGCGTTTTTAGCGCTTTCGGTAGCGGCTTTAGCATTTTTTGCAAACTCATATTCCTTTCTCAACATGGTAATTGTTGTGTCAAAATCGGCAATTTTAATGTCGATTGCTGTACCGGCAAGAGTTAATTTTCGGTCCATTTTTCCAAGAACATTAGCTCTCACCCCGTATTTTTGGATAAATGTTTTACTTTGCTCATACTGATTTGAGATACGTTGTGAATCGCTTAATTTTTTTGCCAATTCACTTTGAAGCGCCACATACTCGTCTGTGTCTTTAGCACCAATTCCGTGTTGTTTGACCATTTCATCCATTGCAGATTTTAATTTTTCTGCTTGGCGTTGTAAGCTTAACACTTGTTCTTGGAAATCTTTCGCTTCTTTTTCAGATTTGCCTGCTTCAATCTCCATTTCGTTTTTTAACCCTTTCAGCTTTGCTTTTGTGTTTTTAAAAACTTCTCGGTTTTTGATCATTTTCTGTTTTTGCTCTTCCAATTCATTGAATGGATTGCTATGAATTAATGCTTTGTGAAGATTTTTAGCTGTAAAACGCAACGCTTTCATAATCACTGGAAACATAATCACTAAAAAAATCAGGAATATTCCAGTTGCCGACAACGCGATAGCTTGACCCAGCATGGTAAACAATGGTGGTATGATGTAAGTCCATGTCAAATAACCACCAATACCAAGAAGACCAAGGGCAATAACCCAGAATAATGATTTTTCTCCTTTTTTAAGTGCATCGGTTTTTAATGCGATTTCCCCTTTTGATTCGTCAAAATGCTTAAGAATAGGTAATTCTAAAAGTGTATTCTTTTCTTGCTCGAATTTATTCATTTTATAAGTACTGATTTATTCCTGTTAAAACTGTGTTGATGGATTCAACTATTTTTTGCTTTGCTATATTATTGGCTTCAATTTTCAATTCAATTTCTGAAAAATCTTCCTTGTTAATTAAATCGATTTTTTCCAATTCGATTTTCTTCTGATTCAGTTCTTTTTGCAATTCCACAATTTTCAATTCCAAATCACCGATTGATTTTGAAAGTGAATCCTTTTGCTGCGTAAGTTTGCTATTCAGATCCTGCTTTTTAGCATTACCCGTAGCATCGTACTTATTATGAACTTTATCGATTTCGGCAAGATAATGTTTCGCCTTTTCAATTAAAAAATCTTTACTTAAATTAGGATTAATGGTCTTACCCATTGCAAATGCCATTTGATAACTTTGTGGATTAGTTACCCCAACTGCACTAACTGATTTATACATTTCGAAGAAATCGAAACCTTCAACATTTAATCCATCAAAACCTTTTTGGTAAATATCCAGAATTTCCGCTAAAAAAGGGTTATTGGAATTGGATGAGCTAACTGTAGTGTTGACGTTTATTTCAGGAAATTTATTTTCCGGAATTGTATTTTGAGGTCCTTCGTTTGTGCTGGCAGATTTAGTGGAGTCTTCATTAATAAAAAGACTTTTCCAATTAAAACTCTCTTTTGACATGTAATTTGGTTTTTGTTTACATCATTTATACGTAAGCTTCCAAAAAAAGTTACTATAACGATAAATAAAAATATGAAAAGTTTTAGAATTATGAGCTTAATTGTTCTGAATTAATGATTTTTAGGAAATGATAACCTCTGGGAACAAATCCCTGATTGTAATAAAATTTATGTGCGGTGAAATTTTCAACATAGGCATCCAAAACAATCATAGTACTTCCCAGCTCATGCGCTTTAGCATCTATATAATCGGTCATTAGTTTTCCTATCCCGTTTTTTCTATATTCAGGATGTACCACAAAATTGTCTATTTCAAGATATGGTCCGGACCAAAGTTTAACTCCTTTCCAAAAACCTGTAATACCCACACATTTATCACCATCAAAAACAGCTAGCTGTTTGTAGTTATGTGGTAACATTTGTGATAGATACTGTTCGTATTTCTCAAGTGTCATTTTGGGATATAAAAAATGGATAGCCTCAATTTGAGCAAGCATTTCTTCAATGGTGGTGAGTTCTTTTAGTTCCATAACATTCAAAAGAGTAAATTTATAAAATAATGAGTTGACATCGATAAATATTCTTTTCCTTTGCAAAAATTTTAAAGTATGCGTTTTCATTTTTTGGCATTTTTAGCCTTTCTCAATTTGGGTAGCTTTGGACAAAATCCTCCTTTAGCTCGTAAAACAGATTCCAAACAAACCAAATTTGGCACAACAATTTCAAATGAATATGATTGGCTTGAAGAAATGCGTTCACCTGAAGTAGAAGAATGGGTAAAAAAACAAAATGACTATGTAGATGAGCAGCATAAGCAAATCAAACAAAAAATTTCCTCAGAAGAAACAATAAAGATCTATGATCAAAGCACCACATACTCATTACCGAGAAGTAAAGGACGCTATCTTTATGCCTATTATTTAACCGATAAGAAAAAACCTGCATCGCTTTTTATGATGAAGAGTTTAAATGAGTATCCTATAGAAATTATCAATCCAAATAAAATTTATCCAGACAAAAATGCTACAATCAACGGCTATTATCCTTCCAAGAATTCAAGTTTTTTAGCTTATGCAGTTGGTCTTAACGGTAGTGACCGCTATGAAGTTCATTTTCATGATTTGTTCAAAAACAAAGGGATTGATGACCAATTAAAAGACGTCAAGTTTTCCAATATTGTTTGGAATAAAGATCATGGTGTTTTTTATAAGAAGAATTTAAACAAGCAACAGTTCGAAAAAGATTCTACCTATCATTTGTATTATCATAGACTAAACAGTCCTCAAACTGAAGACATATTAGTATATGACATTTCAAAGAAAGACGGAACCTATGATTTTTTTACTTCAAAAACCAAGTTGTTTTTAATTGAGACTAATAAGGAAGAAACACTAACTAATTATTATTATGCAGAACTAGATGATCCTTCCTTAACCTTGAAGAAGTTTAAGGAGAGCACTAATGACGAATTTAATCTTATCAATTACATTAAAGGAAGAATATATTATTCTACAAATAAATACAATTGGGGCGAAGTAAGATCCTATAACCTAACTGATGAAAAAGATGACAAACAGGTAATTCCGCAAATTTACAACCACTTACTAATAGGTACTTATTTCTCTGATGATTATTTAATATGTAAATACCGCTCATTTAACCAGATTTATTTCATCTTCTATGACTATGCCGGAAAGCTTGTCAAAAAGATTAATATACCGGAGAATATGAATATGGTATATCAGAATTTTGATGAATCTACCAAAGATTTTTATTTCGGTGTTACTTCTTATACCATTCCATATAGAAACTTCAAAGTCAATATTATAACTGGGACTGAGCAACAGGTTTTTAGTAAAACCACATCTGCAAAATCAACATTATTTCCATTAGATTATTTTGAAACCAAAAAAATCACCTATAAAAACAGAGAAAATATAGACATTCCTATGACTCTTGTTTATAAAAAAGGCTTGAAAATAGACGGAAATACTCCAACATTGCTTGAAGCTTATGGAGGATTTGGTGTGATAAGTACTCCAAATTACAATACCGGTCTTATTTATTTTCTTGAAAAAGGAGGTCTTTATGCGTATCCAGAAATAAGAGGTGGTGGAGAAAAAGGAATACAATGGGCTAAAAGTGGTAAAGGATTGAAAAAAATAAATGGATTGAATGATTTTATTGATGCTGCCGAATTTTTAATTGCACAAAAATACACTAACCCTAATAAATTGGCCATTAGTGGAGCATCACAAGGTGGTTTACTAATCGGATATGCTCTTACACAGCGTCCCGAATTATTTAAAATCGCTATTCCTAAAGTTGGAGTTTTTGATATGCTTAATGCTAAAAAATATAGTGTTGGAAGATTTCATTTGGATGAATATGGTGATTCAGATAATGAAACCGATTTCAATTCGATTTTAAAATATTCACCTTTACATAATATCAAAGAAGATATTAATTACCCAATTACGCTTATTATTACCGCTGATAATGACGACAGGGTTCCTCCTTTACATTCGTATAAATTTGCCGCTAAATTACAAAACAGAGCTGCTCAAAAGAATCCTATTTACTTGCGTACCAATAAAGACCAAGGACATCATGGAGGTAATAACTACCAAAAGCGGATCTCAGAAAATGCTGAGTTTTATAATTTTATAATGTACCACTTAATGCAATAAAAAAAGCCGACATAAATGTCGGCTTTTTTTATATTAATTGTAAACTAATGTTATCCATTCAAAGCTTCCGCTCCACCAACAATCTCTAAGATTTCTCCAGTAATTGCAGCCTGACGTGCTTTGTTGTATGTTAATTTCAATTGATTTCTTAATTCTGTAGCGTTATCTGTTGCTTTATGCATTGCCGTCATACGAGCGCCATGTTCAGCAGCAAATGAATCGCGAATGGCTTTATACAATTGTGTTTTCAATGATTTCGGAATCAATGTCATCACAATTTCCTCTTTAGAAGGTTCAAAGATATAATCTCCAGCTACTGCTGTACCTTTTTCAATTGGAGCCAATGGTAAAAACTGTTCTGCTTTCACGATTTGTGTTGCAGCATTTTTAAATTGGTTGTATACTAATTCAACACGATCGTATTCTCCAGAAATGAATTTATCTGTAAGTAATGCGGCAACTGTAGCAGCATTATCAAACGTTAAATTGTCAAAAATAGCACTTTGATTTTCAACGATAGTGTGGGTCTTTTTAAGAACGTCGTTTCCTTTTTTCCCAATTGCCAGCACATCAACCTGAATATCTTTGTATTTTTCAGTGATATTTTTGATTTCTTTAATCACGTTAGTATTAAAAGCACCACACAATCCTCTGTTTGAGGTGATGGCTACTAATAATACTTTTTTTACTTCTCTTTGAGTAGTATAGTTTCCGCCAACTTCGCCTTCTAAAGTAGCCGAAAGATTTTGCAATAATTCGGTTAATTTTTCAGCGTAAGGACGCATCGCTGTAATAGCATCTTGTGCTTTTTTAAGCTTTGCAGCCGAAACCATTTTCATCGCAGATGTAATTTGCATCGTTGATGAAACTGAAGTAATTCTATTACGGATTTCCTTTAAATTCGCCATTTCTTATAAGTAAATAGTGATTAGCAATAGTGATTAGCTATAAAACCAATCACTAATTACCCTTCACTAAATTATTAGTTATATTTTGCAGATACTTCTTTAGCTACTTTCTCGATAACATCAGTAATGTTGTCATCTAATTTACCAGCTTTTAAAGCATCCAATGTATCTCTGTGTTTTGCATTCAAGAACTCTAAGAAATCTTTTTCGAATTCTTTTACTTTATTTACCGGTACATTTCTCAATAAGTTTTTAGAACCTGCATAAATAATAGCTACCTGATCTTCTACAGTAAACGGAGAGTTTAATCCTTGTTTCAAGATTTCCACGTTACGTTTACCTTTTTCGATTACGTTTAATGTAGCAGCATCTAAGTCAGAACCAAATTTCGCGAAAGCTTCTAATTCACGGAATTGTGCTTGATCTAATTTTAATGTACCTGATACTTTTTTCATCGATTTGATTTGCGCATTACCTCCTACACGAGATACAGA
>DATEDY010000005.1:0-8781 GCA_035281405.1 Flavobacterium sp. | reverse complement strand
CACATCCTCAACGCTAGAAATTCCGCCTCCTACCGTGAAAGGAATGTTAATAGTTTTGGCTATTTCCCTGACCAAAGGAATCAGGGTTTTTCTACGTTCTTCAGTGGCTGAAATATCAAGAAAGACTAATTCATCGGCTCCTGTATCGGCGTAATTTTTGGCTAATGCTACAGGATCACCGGCATCTTTTAAGTCTACAAAATTAACACCTTTCACAGTTCTTCCGTTTTTAATATCCAAGCAAGGAATTATTCGTTTAGTCAGCATATTTAATAACTGTTGATTATATATTTTTCTAAATCTTTCAAAGGAATTCTTCCTTCATAAATCGCTTTACCTATGATGGTTGCTTCGCAACCGGATATAGCCAATTTTGGCAATTCATCAAGAGATGAAATACCTCCTGAAGCGATAAGCTTTGTTTGCGGTACTGCTTTTAAAATCTCTTCATATAAGGCAAAATTTGGACCTTGAAGCATACCGTCTTTAGCTATATCCGTACAAATTACATATTGAATACCTTTTTGTGAATAGTGCTTTATAAAAGGAATTAACTCTTGATCGCTTTCTTCTTGCCATCCGGATACTGCAATTTTTTTATCATTAGCATCGGCACCCAAAATGATTTTATCAGCGCCGTACTTTTCAATCCATTCGGTGAAAACATCAGTATTTTTAACCGCTATACTTCCGCCAGTCACTTGTTTTGCGCCATTTTCAAAAGCAATTCGTAAATCATCATTAGTCTTTAATCCACCACCAAAATCAATTGTAAGATTAGTTTTAGAAGCAATTTGTTCTAGAATTTTATAGTTAATGATTCTATTGGATTTAGCTCCGTCCAAATCAACCAAGTGCAAGTATTCCATTCCGTGTGCTTCAAATTTCTTTGCCATTTCCAAAGGATTTTCGTTGTATACTTTTTGGGTTGCATAATCTCCTTTTGAAAGGCGAACACATTTTCCGTTAATAATATCTATGGCGGGTATAATTCTCATCTTATCTTAATTCTAAAAAGTTTTGTATTATTCTTTCTCCAGCTTTTGCACTCTTTTCGGGATGGAATTGCACCCCGTAAAAATTGTCGCGTTGCATTGCTGATGCATATTCCAATCCGTAGTGGGTTGTTGCTATTGTATATTCATTTTTTGGAGCATAATAACTATGTACCAAATACATGTATTCCTTTTCTGCAATTCCATTAAACAAAGGAGATTGTAAGCCATATATTGTATTCCAACCCATTTGTGGCACTTTGACATTCTGTGAAAACCGTCGAATAGCGACATCAAAAACCCCTAATGCTTCGGTTGTTCCTTCTTCGCTTGATTTGCATAATAACTGCATCCCAAGACAAATACCCAATACGGGTTGCTTGAGTGTAGGAATCAAAACATCCAAACCGGTTTCTTTCAGTTTATCCATTGCACTGCTAGCTTCTCCTACTCCAGGAAAAATAACTTTATCCGCATTTTTTATGGTATTCCAGTCGTTGGTTACTACTGCTTCATACCCTAGACGCTCCAATGCAAAAAGGACACTTTGAATGTTTCCGGCTCCGTAATCTATGATTGCTATTTTCATTATAACATTCCTTTCGTTGTTGGTAGCAGCATTTTCTCTGTATCTCGTTTTATAGCAGCTTTAATCGCTTTGGCAAAAGCTTTGAAAATAGCTTCAATTTTATGGTGCTCGTTAGTTCCTTCAGCTTTGATATTCAGATTGCATTTTGCGCCATCGGTGAATGATTTAAAAAAGTGGTAGAACATCTCTGTTGGCATTTGACCAATCATTTCACGTTTAAATTCTGCGTTCCAAACCAACCAGTTTCTTCCGCCAAAATCAATGGCAACTTGTGCAAGGCAATCGTCCATTGGCAAACAGAAACCATATCTTTCGATACCTAACTTATTACCTAAACTTTTTGCAAAAACCTCACCTAAAGCAATGGCAGTATCTTCGATGGTGTGGTGTTCATCCACTTCCAAATCACCAGTAACTGCAATACTTAAATCAATTTGGCCGTGACGTGCAATTTGATCCAGCATATGATCGAAGAAAGCGATTCCTGTACTGATATTACTTTTTCCTGTTCCATCCAGATTTAAATTGATTGTGATATCCGTCTCATTTGTTTTTCGTTCAATTGAAGCCGTTCTGGCTTCCAACTTTAAAAACTCATAAATCTTTTGCCAATCGTTGGTTTCCAAAGCGATGTAACTGCTTAACTCTTCCTGTTTAACAGAAATTTCAGCAGTGCCTAAGTTTGTATTGTCATTGATGAAGATGGCTTTTGAACCTAGGTTTTTAGCCAATTCCACATCAGTTAGTCGATCACCGATAACAAATGAGTTTTCCAAATCGTATTCTTTAGAAAAATAGGCTGTTAACAATGCCGTTCCCGGTTTGCGTGTTGGTGTTTTTTCACTGGAAAATGTTTTATCAATGAACACCTTATCAAAGACCACTCCTTCGTTTTCATAGGTATTCATTATGAAATTATGCACAGGCCAGAATGTATCTTCAGGAAAACCAGGAGATCCAAGTCCGTCCTGATTGGTAATCATCACCAATTCAAAATCGAGTTCTTTTGCTATTTTGCTCAAATACGGAATGCATTTTGGATAAAAAATCATTTTTTCAAAGCTATCAATCTGTTCATCCACAGTTTCTTTGATGATGGTTCCGTCTCTATCTATAAATAAAACTTTTTTAGCCATTCTGCATTGATTTTAAAACGTTTATAAGTTGGTTGTTTTCTTCTTCAGTACCAATTGTAATTCTGAGGCAATTGTCACATAACGGTTGTGACGATCGGTTTCTGATTACGATTCCTTTGTTCAGCAATTGATCATATCTTTTGTTAGCATCATCTACTTTAATCAGTATGAAATTGGCATCTGAAGCAAAGACTTCGTGAATGAAATTTACCTCAAGTAATTGTTTAAGTAGGTCTTCTCTTTGCTTTTTAATATTGCTTATTTCAGTGATTACTTCACTCTTTTTATTCAATCTTTCCAACGCCCTATTCTGAGTTAAAGAATTCACATTATAGGGTGGTTTAATTTTGTTCAATATTTCAATAATTTCTTCCGAAGCATATAAAATTCCTAACCGTATGCCAGCTAATCCATAGGCTTTAGAAAGTGTTTGTGAAATGATCAAATTTGGATATTCATTCAATCTTTTCAGCCAACTTTCCTTTTCTGAAAAATCAATATATGCTTCATCCAAAAGCACCAATCCGTTAAAATCCCTTATTAAAGTTACGATGCATTCTTCTGAAAAAGAATTCCCTGTTGGATTATTTGGAGAACACAGAAAGATAATTTTTGTGTTATTATCAACCTGATTCTTAATTGCTTCCACATTTGGTTCGAATTTGTCTGTTAACACCACTTCCCTATTTTCAATTGCATTGAGATTTGCCAACACATCATACATACCGTAGGTTGGTGGTAGTGTAATGACATTATCGCAATTCGGTTCACAAAAGGCTCTGAAGATCAAATCCAATACTTCATCGCTGCCATTCCCGAGTAAGATTTGGTTATTCTGAATTCCTTTAAGTTCTGCAAGTTTTTTCTTTATTAGTTTTTGTTGCGGATCAGGATAACGGTTCACACCATTATTGTATGGGTTTTCGTTGGCATCAAGGAAAATCATTTTCTGTTCAAAATTCTTAAACTCATCACGAGCAGATGAATAGGCATTCATTTGCACGATATTCTTTCGGATTAACTGATTAATTTCCATTTTCTAATGATTTTAAGCGTAATGTAACTGCATTCTTATGTGCTTGTAAACCTTCAGCTATCGCCATGATTTCAATTGCTTTGCCGATGTTTTGAATACCTTTTTCTGAAATTTTCTGAAAAGTCATTGACTTAAGAAAACTATCTAAATTAACACCGCTATAATTTTTAGCGTAACCGTTTGTGGGCAACGTGTGATTAGTTCCTGAAGCATAATCGCCGGCACTTTCGGGAGTATAATTTCCTATGAAGACGGAACCGGCATTTATTATATTACTGATGAAAAAATCTTCGTTTTTACAGCAAATAATGAAATGTTCCGGAGCGTATTCATTAATAAATTCTATAGCTTCCTGATCGTTTTTGATCAGTATTAATTTTGAATTTTCCATTGCTTTTTGGGCGATTTCTTTTCTGGGCAAATCATTTATTTGCTTATCGATTTCCGTTTCAACTAATTTCAAAATCGATTTAGAAGTCGTAACCAAAATCACTTGGCTATCCGTACCGTGTTCAGCCTGACTCAATAAGTCAGCAGCTACAAAAGCGGGATTAGCTAATGCATCAGCAAAAACAAGCAATTCGCTAGGCCCGGCCGGCATATCAATCGCTACGTTGTATTGTGTGGCCAATTGTTTAGCAACAGTCACAAATTGGTTCCCCGGGCCGAAAATCTTATATACCTTATCAATAGTTTTAGTTCCGAAAGTCATTGCAGCAACGGCTTGAATTCCGCCTACTTTATAGATCTTAGTTACGCCACAAAGATTGGCTGCATAAAGTATTGCAGGGTTGATTTTACCATTTTTGTCAGGTGGCGAGCATAAAACAATTTCTTTACAACCTGCTAATTTTGCAGGAATGGCCAACATTAGTACTGTTGAAAACAACGGTGCAGAACCTCCAGGGATGTACAAACCTACTTTTTGAATTGCTCTTTTTTCCTGCCAGCAAAGAACACCTTCTGTAGTTTCCATTTCAATTTTTGTTGTTTTTTGAGCTGCATGAAATTTTTCGATATTTGATTTAGCCAAAGCAATCGCTTCTTTTAAATCATCAGGGATAAGAGCTTCCGATTTTGTTATTTCACTTTTAGCAACTTTTGTATTTACGATAGAAACTCCATCAAAAAAGGAAGTATATTTTGCAATGGCAGCGTCGCCATTTTTTTGTATTTCTTTAAAGATTGCTTTTACAGTTTCTTCAATATCTGAGTAACTTTGCGTTGGTCTTTCAGTAAGAGTTATCCACTGCTCTCTTTCAGGATATATGTATTTTTTCATAGTGTTTTTTAGTTTATAGTACGATTTTTTCGATGGGACAAACCAGAATACCTTCAGCACCGGCAACTTTGAGTTGATCGATGACTTCCCAGAATTTTTCTTCATCAATCACTGAGTGTAGGCTACTCCAGCCCTCTTCGGCCAAAGGCATTATGGTTGGACTCTTCAAAACCGGTAATATCTGGCTCACTTTCTGAATTTTATCATTAGGTACATTCATCAAAATGTATTTTGTTTTTTTTGCTCTTAAAACCGATTGGATTCGGAATAACAATTTTTGAAGAATTTGATTCTCTTCATCTGAAATTAATGGTGAAACTGCCAATACTGCTTCACTTTTCAGAATTACTTCCACTTCTTTCAAGTTGTTTTTGAACAAAGTACTTCCGCTGGAAACAATATCAACAATAGCATCTGAAAGCCCAATGTTAGGGGCAATTTCCACGGAACCCGATATTTGGTGAATATCAATTGTAACACCCTGAGAGGTAAAATAATCGGTTACTGTTTTGGGGTAAGAAGTAGCTACACGTAAGCCATCAAGATCTTTGATTGATTCGTAATTAAAAGTTTTTGGTACTGCTACAGACACTTTACATTTGGAGAAACCCAGTTTTTCGATTACCTGAATGTTTTGCCCTTTTTCGACCAAAAGATTATCCCCAACGATGGCCACATCCACCACGCCATCGATCAGATACTGTGGAATATCCGAGTTGCGCAAGTAATACACTTCTAAAGGAAAGTTTGAAGCCGTAGCTTTAAGTTGGTCGTTTCCATTGTTAATAGAAATACCTGAATCTTTGAGGATTTGAATACTTTCCTCGTTTAGACGTCCTGATTTTTGAATTGCAATTTTTAAAATACTCATTGTGATTGGAATTAATGAGTATATCAAGAGAAGTAAGAGTTCCAAAAAAGAAAAAAACCCGCTTGATATACTCAAACGGGTTTATAGTTATATGATTTTACACAATATCATCACTACCTCGCTCGAGCGTGGGGAGAATGATGATGATGATGTAATTGATTTAAAAACATTATTTTCTTTTTGTTGGTCACAAAGTTATGGTAATTAATTTCGAATAAACAAATAAAAATTTAAAAAAATGAATTTTTCTGTATTTCAGGTTATTTTTTTTCGACAGCATTTTGAGCTGGAACAGAAGTATTTACAGCACTTTCACGAATTTCATCATGTTTAATTTCGCCTCCTGAAGTTCCTACCGGTCCGGACAGAATTATAGCGACACCTGCAACGGTAATTACTAAAAATGATACCAAAAGTGCTTTTTTATGTTTCTTATAATCGACATAAAGACCTAATGCCGAAGCAAAACCTAAAGCATACATTATTTTCATAAAACCTTCGGCAGCTTCTTCGTGTTCTTCGATTAATTCGTGTGAAAAACCGGGTAAATCTTCAACAAAATGTTCGGCTTTATCACCCGTCATCATGGTGATTTTTCCCATAATCATACAGAAGATGAAAATGATGTAGGCTGTGTTAATCAATAAGGCATTTCGCTTGAATATTCCGAAGGCTAAAATCGATATTCCGAAGAATAGACCGATGATAGGGAAATGATTGACCAGCATGTGGTAGTGTGCTTCGTTCATGGTTTTTTGGTTTATAGGTTAGTATTGGTTTTTTAAAAGAATTCCGGTCTGTATTCAAAATGCATGGTATCATAATGGAACCAATTTCCACCCCAAATGAATCCGTGCTTTTCAAAAATAGCAATTATTTTTTTAGGGATTCTGTTTTTATATTTCAGTTTATTCTCTTCGTTTGTACACTTACAATCCCACTGCCAATAGTTAGAGAATTTCGTATTGATATCCATTGTCATTCCGAAGCTGTGCATGCTTAGTCTGTTCGTTCCTGCAATTTTACGCCAGTTGAACGTTCCACCGATGTTGGTAATGTATGCCTTCAGTTCAGGATATTGCTCCAATTCGGCTCCGATTTTCTGAATTTTTTTATCGATACCGTTAACCGTAGTTACTTTGATTTTCTGGTTGACCAGTTTCGGACACCAAGTAATTTCGATTAATTTTTTGGCTACTTCTTCCTTGGAATTCCCATAAATCTTCTTGAAAAAAGCTTCGTTGCGGATACGTCCTGCATCGTTAGTACCCGGAGTTTCATATTTCCATTTGAATTGGTCTTCGATATCCGGATTTTCCAATAATTCCTTTGTATTTTTTGACTTTCCGTCGTCATAAACAAGAGAAGAACCATCTTTAAAGAAAATTTTGTTGTCTTTGTAGTGCGAAATTTTTTCCGGATACGCTTTGATCAGTTTTTGCGCACCATGCGGCACCTCTTCCTTGTTGTTTAGGATACAGCAAACCAATAAGAATAGGAATCCTTTCATTAAAATCTCTTTAAATGTGCTTTTTTAAACGTCCATTCCGGCGTGATTAATGTTTCGCCGAACTCTTCACTATACCAAGGACTCATTTTAGCATTGTTTGGGTTTTTCAAGATTTGAAGTTCCTGAGCCGGCATATAACTTTGAGCCAATAGGAATATCTTTTTACCTTGTTTGTTTTTGGCCATATCCACGACAATCACAGCGTGACCGGGAAAACCACCTTTGATGAAAACATCACCAATTTGAATATCTGATACAGAGGTAATTGACTTTAATTCCTTTTCAAGTGAAGCCGTTCCAGCGAATTGAAAAATTTGTTCCATATAATTCCAATAGGTTTTAGCGGAATAATCCGGTTTCGCTTTCTTAACCCAAGACGTTTTGTTTCCTTTCACCGCAATACGGTTACCTTCCGCCCATTTTGTGTAATCCACTCGGAAGCCGTTAGTAAAATTGAAATGGATTTTATCATACTGTTTTTGTTTGAACAGATAATCGGCTCTTAAACGCATGACTGCATCGGCACATTGGTGTAAATCCTTATTTCCGATGGGTAAATCTATCACTGCTGTATATGCATCATCTGCTTTAGCATCGCCATCATAATATTTGACCAAAGATCCTGCTTTTTTTAGTGGAAGATTACGTAGAAAATAACCAAAAGAACTGGTGTTTTCATTTGTTCTTTCAAAGCCATGAGGAACAGGAAAACGAGTTTCAACAGTATTCCCGTTTAATGCAATTGGTAATTCAGAATTTTCAACAGAATTGCTTCTATTTGAATATAGTAATCCGACACCAATGATTACAGGAATGATTAAAAGGCTTTTTGTTTTCATTGTATCTATTTTCTGAGGCTTACTTTACTACTTCCAAGGCTTACTTTTTCTGATCAAGCTCTACTTTTTTTGTTCCAAGGCTTACTTTGTTTGTTTCAAGCCTTACTTCGCTTCTTCCAAGGCTTACTTCGCTTCTTCCAAGCCTTACTTTGTTTGTTCCGAACCTTACTTTGTTTGTTCCAAGGCTTACTTCGCTTCTTCCAAGGCTTACTTCGCTTGATCTAAGCTCTACTTTGCTTATAACAAGCCGTTATATTTTCTGGTGAACCATTCTATAGCTAATAAGATTGCTAACAAAATTAAGCCCCAAATCCAATCGATTAGTGGTGAACGCGTAGTAACTGCTTTTTGAATGGCTTTATAATTTTCAGCATTTTCCAGATAGCGCATTAAGTTATCCACCTGAGAAGTTGCATAGGTTTGTCCTTTTGTATTGGTAGCCAATTGTTTAAGTCGGTTAATATCGGCATTGACGAATTGCTTTTCTGCATCAAAATCCAAGACTTGGAAAGCTCCGACATAT
>DATEDY010000004.1:0-20730 GCA_035281405.1 Flavobacterium sp. | reverse complement strand
TTTACCCATCATTCCCATAATATCTCCAAACATTTCTCTTTTTGATTTAGATTAATAATGCAAAATTACTAAATTGCCGGTCAAATAAACAACTAAACAAAAATGAAAGATCTTACTAAATTAAGTTGCTTAAGCCTTATTTTTGTTTTTCAGATTAATAATGTAACTGCACAAAAAAAATGTCAAAAAACATCCAGCCACCTGTTGCTAAAATTGTTCCTAAAAAGCTTGAAAAACACAATGACGTCAGAATTGACAATTACTATTGGTTAAACCAAAGAGAAGATAAAGAAGTTGTCGATTACCTTACTGCCGAAAATAAATATTACGAAGAAATGACGGCTCATACCAAAGATTTCAGAGCTTCGTTATTTGAAGAAATGAAATCGAGAATCAAGGAAGACGATGCTTCGGTTCCTTATTTCTTTAATCAGTACTGGTATATTTCCCGATTTGAGAAAGGGCAGGATTATCCTATTTATTCCAGAAAGTTCAAAAGCCTCGATGCGTCTGAAGAAGTTTTATTCAACTGTAATGAAATGGCAAAAGGACATTCGTATTTCCAGTTGGGTGGAGTGAGTGTGAGTCCGAACAACAAATTTGCCACTTTCGGAGTAGATAAAGTTAGCCGACGCATTTATACCATTCAGGTAAAAAACTTGGAGACAGGAGAAATTTTAGCAGATAAAATTGAAAACTGTACCGGAGGTTCGGTTTGGGCAAACGATAATCAAACGATATTCTATACCACTAAAGATCCGGTAACATTACGTTCGGATAAGATTTACAGACATAAATTAGGTACAGACACCAAAGACGATGTATTGGTATATGAAGAAAAAGATGATACTTTCAGTGTTTTCATCTACAAAGAAAAATCAAAAAAATACATAGTTATTGGTTCGCAAAGTACCATGACTACAGAATACAGAACGTTAGCTGCTGATAATCCGGACGGAGAATTTAAAATTTTCCAAAAACGTACCAGAGGATTAGAGTACAGTATTTCTCATTTTGGTGATAGTTTTTATGTTTTGACTAATAAAGACAAAGCGACTAACTTCAAATTGATGAAAACGGCTGAAACAGCTACTGAGAAAGAAAACTGGAAAGATGTGATTGCGCACCGCGAAAATGTTTTATTGGAAGATATTGAAATTTTCAAAGATTATTTGGTTGTAGAAGAAAGAGACAACGGATTGACAAAGCTTCGTATCATGCCATGGAGTGGAGAAGGAGAGTATTATCTTCCGTTTGACAGTGAAACCTATACGGCGTATACTTCGACTAATGTGGATTTTGACACGACTATTCTACGTTATGGTTATCAATCGTTGACAACGCCTTCTTCTATCATTGATTTCAATATGAAAGATAAAACGAAGGAAGTCAAAAAAGAACAAGAAGTTTTAGGCGGAAAATTTGATAAGAACAATTACGAAGAAAAACGTGTTTGGGCTACAGCTAAGGATGGTACAAAGATTCCTATTTCGATGATTTACAGAAAAGGAATTAAATTAGACGGTAAGAATCCTTTATTGCAATATGCTTATGGTTCTTACGGTTATTCTATGGATTGTACTTTTTCAACTACAAGATTAAGTTTGTTGGATCGTGGGTTCATTTATGCCATTGCACATATTAGAGGAGGAGAAGATTTAGGAAGACCTTGGTATGAGAATGGTAAGCTATTGAACAAGATGAATACGTTTACTGATTTTATTGACTGTTCTAAATTCCTGATTGAAAATAAATATACATCGGCAAAACATTTGTATGCAGAAGGAGGTTCGGCAGGAGGTTTATTGATGGGAGCTGTAATCAATATGGCGCCTGAATTGTACAATGGAGTAGTTGCTGCTGTACCATTTGTAGATGTTATAACAACTATGTTAGATGATTCCATTCCATTAACAACAGGAGAATATGACGAATGGGGAAATCCAAATGAGAAGGAATATTATGATTATATGAAGTCCTATTCCCCTTATGATAACGTACAAGCGAAGGCTTATCCGAATATGTTAGTTACCACAGGATTACATGATTCGCAGGTACAATATTGGGAACCAGCGAAATGGGTGGCTAAACTTAGGATTTTGAAAACTGATAATAATGTTTTATATTTAGATACCAATATGGATACAGGCCATGGCGGTGCTTCTGGAAGATTTGAAGCTTTGAAAGAAGTTGCTAAAGAATTCAGTTTTTTGTTAGATTTAGAAGGAATTAAAAAGTAATTAAATTTTTTTTTATAGATTTGCAAAGTTTTGGACCTGTCAAAATTCCGAAACAAAGCCTCGATTATAAAAATATATGGGACAAGATATACAAGCTTACAATAATGTATTGGAACTAATAGGTAACACACCACTTATTAAAATCAATAAGATTACTGAAGAAATTAAAGGAAATTTTTACGCGAAGGTAGAAGCCTTTAATCCGGGTCACTCAACAAAAGACCGTATCGCATTATACATTATTGAGGAAGCTGAAAGGCAAGGAATTCTTAAGCCTGGTGATACTATTATTGAAACAACTTCTGGTAATACAGGTTTTAGTTTGGCGATGGTGAGTATTATTAAAGGTTACGAATGTATCCTTGCGGTAAGTTCTAAATCATCATCAGACAAAATTGATATGTTACGCAGTATGGGAGCAAAAGTATATGTTTGCCCTGCACATGTATCTGCAGATGACGAACGTTCTTACTATAATGTTGCAAAGCGTTTGCACGAAGAAACCAAAGGTTCTGTTTATATCAATCAATATTTTAATGATTTGAATATTGAAGCACACTACAAAACTACCGGTCCTGAGATTTGGGAACAAACTAACGGAAAAGTGACACACGTAGTGGCATGTACAGGAACAGGAGGGACTTTATCCGGTGCGGCTAAATTTTTGAAAGAGAAAAATCCAAATATCAGAATTTTGGGTGTTGATGCTTATGGTTCGGTATTAAAGAAATACCACGAAACAAGAGAATTCGATGCTGATGAAATTTACCCATACAGAATTGAAGGTCTAGGTAAAAACTTAATTCCTACAGCAACCGACTTTGATTTGATTGATAAGTTTGTTAAAGTTACAGATGAGGACAGTGCGCATATGACACGTAACATTGCAAAAACAGAAGGATTATTTGTTGGATACACCTCTGGAGCAGTGATGCAAGCCATTAAGCAATATGCTGAAGAAGGTGAATTTGATGCTAACAGTAATGTAATTGCAATTTTCCCTGATCACGGTTCACGTTACATGAGTAAAGTATTTAGTGATGAATGGATGAATGATCAAGGTTTTTTTGATAGTGTTAATGTTGAAGAAGCTCAAAAAATTGAATATATCAAATAATAAAAATCCCGCTTAAACGAGCGGGATTTTTTATTAACTAACTAACCAAATTGACTATTTTGCAATAGTATATTTTTCAACCGTTACTTTATCCGATTTTGTATTGTAGGTTTCCAGGATAAAATTGCCATCAGCATCGAAGTATCCAAGAGCATATTTATTTTTGCTATAATAGATATAGTTATTGTTTGATGTTTTTCTCAATACAGCATTGTGTTTATCTTCCGGAAGTTTCATGGTGTAACCACCTTCATCCAATTTTAATTCGTAACGTTTACCGTTATTGATAAGATATGTGGAGCGTTCAACATCCACTACTTTTGTTTTACCGTCGGCATTAATGGCAGTGGCTTTAGTTACCTCTACCGGATTGTTAGCCATTGGAATGTTTTTAGTTCCCGGTTTTTCTTTATCTTCTTCGACTCCAACATTTTGTACTTCTTTAGTAACCTCTGATTTGATTAATTTTTTTTCACCTTCAGAGTCTTTGATGGTAGTAACCGTTGTTTTTACTTCAGTTTGTACATTCTTGTTTTGTGCCTGAACATTAAAATACAATAAGATTACAAGCGTTGTTATTACAGTTTTCATGATACATTTGTTTTATAATGATTATTATATTACAAATGTAGAATCGGTTTGTGAGGAATGTCTTATAAGATTTTTGCGAAGTGTTACAGAATTCTCATAAAACAAAAAAACTCCGGGGTTTCCCGGAGTTTCAAACAGTATTTCTTTATAATTATTCCTGCATTGTATGGAAAACGTTCATTACGTCGTCATCTTCTTCGATTTTCTCCAATAATTTTTCTACATCAGCTACTTGCTCGGGAGTCAATTCTTTGGTAATCTGCGGGATTCTTTCAAAACCGGAAGATAATACTTCGATTCCTCTGTTTTCCAATTCTTTTTGGATTGCACCAAAACTTTCGAAAGGCGCATACATAATGATACCGTCTTCGTCGGCGAAAATTTCTTCTACACCGAAATCAATCATTTCCAATTCCATTTCTTCAACGTCTTGTCCTTCGGCAGCAATACGGAAATTACAAGTGTGATCGAACATGAATTCAACAGATCCTTGAGTTCCAAGGGTTCCATTGCATTTATTGAAATAACTTCTGATGTTAGCAACAGTTCTATTGTTATTATCTGTAGCAGTTTCAATTAAGATGGCAATTCCGTGAGGAGCGTAACCTTCAAATAAAACTTCTTTATAGTTGGCAGTATCTTTATCAGATGCTTTTTTGATAGCGCGATCAACATTGTCTTTAGGCATGTTAGCAGCTTTCGCATTTTGGATAACTGCTCTTAAACGAGAGTTAGTTTCAGGACTTGGACCTCCTTCTTTAACTGCCATTACAATGTCTTTTCCAATTTTTGTAAACGTTTTAGCCATTGCTGACCAACGTTTCATTTTACGTGCTTTTCTAAATTCGAATGCTCTTCCCATTTCTATCGGAGTTTATTATGCTTAAAGTTTAAAGATGCAAAATTAATTTTTTTATAACTAAAATGAAACTTTATGTTATGTCTTTACAACTTTTTTACTTTGTTTTTATTTTTTATAAAAAGGTAATTTCACCACTTTGGCAGCCACATCATTTTTACGGATTCGGATAAAAATTTCTGAATCAACAGTTGTGAATGGTGTAGTTACATAACCCAAACCAATTCCTTTATTTAAAGATGGTGATTGAGTACCGGAAGTTACTATACCGATAACATTTCCGTTAGCGTCAACAATTTCATAATCGTGACGAGGGATTCCTCTTTCTGTTAATTCGAAAGCAACTAACTTACGGGTAACGCCTTCTTCTTTTTGTTTTTTCAGGTTAGTCGAATTAGTGAATTCTTTGTCAAATTTTGTAATCCATCCTAAACCAGCTTCCAATGGAGAAGTAGTATCGTTAATATCATTTCCGTATAAACAGAATCCCATTTCTAAACGTAATGTATCACGTGCAGCTAATCCAATTGGTTTAATTCCGAATGAAGCTCCGGCTTCAAATACACGACTCCAGATAGTTGCAGCATCTTCATTTTTGAAATAGATTTCAAATCCTCCTGAACCAGTATAACCAGTTGCAGAAACAATCACATCATTTTTACCTGCAAATTCACCAATTTGGAATGAGTAATACGGCATATTCGCCAAATCAATAGCAGTTAATGATTGCATGGCTTCAGCAGCTTTCGGACCTTGAATAGCTAATAACGAGTAGTCATCAGATAGATTTTGCATTTCCACACCCAAATCATTATGAGATGAAATCCAATTCCAGTCTTTTTCAATGTTAGAAGCATTTACTACCAACATAAAATGATTGTCTGCAATTTTATATACGATCAAGTCATCAACAATTCCACCTTCATTATTAGGTAAGCAAGAATATTGTGCTTTTCCGTCAACTAATTTAGAAGCATCATTTGATGTTACTTTTTGGATTAAAGCCAAAGCATTTTCACCCTTTAGCATGAATTCACCCATGTGAGACACATCAAAAACACCCACGCCATTACGAACAGTTTCGTGCTCAATATTTACTCCTTCATATTGTACAGGCATGTTATAACCTGCAAATGGAACCATTTTTGCTCCTAAACTTTCGTGAATGTGTGTTAATGCTGTATTTTTCATTTGTTTATTGTGTTAATTTCGAGCGCTAAATTACTTTAATTTTTTGGAATTATTAAAGAATTTGAACAACATAAATTATCCTTTTTGTTATATTTTAAATCCTGATAAAATGCGCTTTACCTCGTTGTAGTTGTTGCAATTATAGCTTGTTTTTTCTTTGTGCATCATTGCTTCCATTTCTTCAGGAATTGGAATGCTGATACCAAGGATTTCTTTAACTGTATCTTCAAATTTTATCGGATGAGCGGTTTCCAGGAATACGCCAATAGTGTTTTGATTTTCTTTGAGTTTCTTTTTTAACCCCAAATAGCCAACAGCTCCATGTGGATCCATGCAGTAGTTTTGTATTTGATACACTTCCTGCATTGCTTTTGTTGTTTCTTCATCTGTAAATGTATATGAAGTGAAATCTTTCGTCAATTCTTCACGGTTGTCGTTATACAAATTTAAGATTCGGACAAAATTACTTGGATTGCTCACATCCATTGCATTTGAAATTGTGGCTGCAGTTGTTTTCGGTTCATAAATTCCGTTATCCATAAATCTCGGAACGGTATCGTTTATATTGGTAGAAGCTACAAAATGCTGGATTGGAAGTCCAAGACGCTTGGCCATCATTCCAGCACAAATGTTTCCGAAATTCCCGCTTGGACAAGAAAGGATAATTGGCTTATTGTGTTTTTTCAACTCTTTGTAAGTAAAGAAGAAATAAAACATTTGAGGTAACCAACGCGCAATATTGATCGAATTAGCAGAAGTCAGATTACATTTTTTTAAATCATCGTCCAGAAAGGCTTTTTTTACCATAGCTTGACAATCATCAAAAGAACCGTTTACCGCAATGGCGTTAATGTTTTTCCCTAAAGTAGTTAATTGTCGTTCCTGAAAATCACTCACCATATTGTTAGGATAAAGAATCACAACATTTGTATTATCCACACCCAGAAAACCACTTGCAACAGCACCTCCGGTATCTCCGGAAGTGGCCACTAAAACGGTTATTTTCTTTTCAGTGCCTCGGTTGAAATACGATAAGCATCTTGACATGAATCGGGCACCAACGTCCTTAAAGGCTAGTGTTGGCCCATGGAATAATTCTAATGCATAGCCATTTTTTTCTATTGGAATCAAAGGAAAGTCAAAGCAAAGAGTTTCTTTAATGATTTCTCTTAAGTTGGTTTCAGGAATTTCTGTTCCAATAAATTGTTTGATTGCTTCATAGGCAATATCTTCATGGCTTTTATTTTCAATTGTCTCATAAAATGAAGCGGGTAGTGGTGTTATTGTTTCCGGGAAATACAGTCCAGAATCTGGCGCAAGTCCTTGTTCAACTGCTTCTTGAAAACTGACTTTATACTGGCTATTATTTAAACTATAATAATTCATGAGTTATTTTTTTTGGATTATTTGAATGCCTTCAGGGTTGACTTTAGAAACATGAACTTCTGTTGAAACTGATGTTCCAAGAAATATTTTTTCCACTTCAAGCGCTATTTTATCTGCAATTTTTTTTCCCTCACTTAATGCAAAAATGGATGGTCCAGATCCTGAAATACCAGCACCAAGCGCTCCATTTTTAATGGCTGTCATCTTTACCAACTCAAAATTAGGAATGAACTTTCCACGTAAAGGCTCTACAATTTCGTCATGAAGGGAACGTTGAATTAAACCGTAATCGCTGGTATACAAACCGGCAATCAATCCACCGAGATTTCCCCATTGCGTGATTGCTTTTTTCAGAGAAACATCTGGGTGTAAAACCGCTCGCATTTCTGATGTTTTCAATTCGATTTGCGGATGAATTATGGTGATATATAATTCTGATGGACTTTCAATTCGGATGATATCCAAAGGGTTATAGCCTCTGATAAGAGTAAAGCCACCATAAATGGCCGGCGCGACGTTGTCAGCATGTTCACTTCCGCTTGCCAACGCTTCACCTTTCATGGCAAATTGTACCAATTCGCTTTTTGAGAAAGGTTTTCCTAGTAATTCATTCATTCCGAAAACCACTCCTGAAGCGCTGGCAGCTGAACTTCCAATACCACTTCCTGCTTTGATTTTTTTATGAATTTCTATAGCAAATCCGAAATCTGGATCACATTCTTTCAGAAGCGCCATTGCAGCAACACCTGCCACATTTTTTTCAATTTCCATAGGTAAATCGGCACCGGTTATTGTGGTGATTCGGATGCCTTTTTCTTTGGTTTTATGAATAATCATTTCATCTCCGATAGTTTCCAGGCATACACCTAAAACATCAAAACCGCAAGATAGATTAGCGACAGTGGCCGGACAAAATATATGTATGTTTTCCATTTTTTACTTAATTATTTCCAATTCGTATTACATCTGCAAAAATTCCTGATGCAGTTACAGCTGCACCAGCACCGGCACCTTTGATGAGTAGCGGTTGTTCAGCATAGCGTTCAGTATAGAACAGCACTATGTTGTCTTTTCCTTCCAGATTGTAAAATGGATGGTTTTCCTCGATTAATTGTAAACCAACATTTGCCTTTCCGTTCTCGAAATTCGCAACATATTTTAATCGGCAGTTATTTTTAATAGCCTGCTGATATAAATTTTCAAAGTGCTGATTATTATTAATCAATGATGTAAAGAATGCGTCTATGGATTCAGCTTTCATTGATTCTTCAGGTAAAAAGGATTGGTTCTCAATATCTTCAATTTCCATAGAATAGCCACTTTCACGAATGAGTATCAAGATTTTTCGCATGACATCGATACCACTCAAATCAATTTTTGGATCTGGCTCAGTGTAGCCTTCTTGTTTTGCTTGCTGAACCACTTCTTCGAACGTATTATTTTCATTAAAGTTATTGAAAATAAAATTGAGACTTCCTGATAAAACCGCTTGGATTTTGCGTACTTTATCTCCGGATGCAATTAAGTTTTTGAGCGTGTCAATGATTGGTAATCCTGCGCCAACATTAGTTTCGAACAAGAATGGAGCGTTGTATTTTTTAGAAAGTTTCTTCAGGTTTCTATAGTTTTCGTATGAAGAAGAACAGGCAATTTTGTTGCAAGTTACCACTGCGATATTTTGTTGTAAGAATCGGCTGTACATTGCAGCAATTTCTGAATTTGCAGTATTGTCAACAAAGATGCTGTTGCGAAGATTTAATTTTTCTGCTTTTGCAATGAATTGGTTTACACAAGATTTTTCTCCGTTTTCCAGTGCTTCTTTCCAAGTATCAAGCGAAATTCCGTCTTCATCAAAATGCATTTTTTTAGAATTTGATAAAGCAACAATGCGGACGTTTATTTTTAAGTTTTCCTTTAGATAATCATTCTGCTGATTGATTTGCTCGATGAATTTTCCTCCAACATTACCAACGCCACAGATGAATAAATTTAATTGCTTGATATTATCTTCAAAAAAACTTTCGTGTAAGCAATTAAGTGCCTTTTTAACATCTTTTTTTGCAATGATTGCTGAAATATTTCTTTCAGATGCACCTTGAGCAATTGCTCTAATATTGACATTGTTTTTGCCTAAAGTACTAAACATTTTACCACTCAATCCCTGATGGTTTTTCATGTTTTCACCCACTAATGCAATGATGGCAAGTTCTTTCTCGACCATCATTGGTTTGATTACTTGTTGCTTTATTTCGTACTGAAATTCAGCATCTACAGCCAATTTTGCGATAGGAGCATCGTGTTCTGAAAGTCCGATGCAAATAGAATGTTCAGAAGAAGCCTGAGTGATAAAAATCACGTTAATTTTTTCTTTGGCAATGGCACTGAAAAGCCTTTTTGAAGCGCCAGAAACCCCTACAAGTCCTGTGCCTTCTAATGTAAGCAACGAAATAGCATCAACATGACTAATTCCTTTTACAGGATTTTGATCTGAAGAACCAATATTTTTAATATAAGTTCCAATAGCTTCCGGTTGGAAAGTATTTTTGATAAGTATAGGAATGTTTTTATTTAAAACAGGTTGAATTGTGGGAGCATATAAAACTTTGGCACCAAAATGTGACAACTCCATTGCTTCCTGATATGAAATCTGATGAATGGGTTTGGCTTGCTTGACAATGTTTGGATTAGCAGTATACATGCCACTGACGTCAGTCCAGATTTCTAATTGATTTGCATCCAAAGCAGATGCAATAATAGAAGCAGTGTAATCGGAACCACCTCTTCCTAAAGTTGTAGTATTTCCATCCGATGATTGAGCTATAAATCCGGGTAGAATAGTAATATCCGATTGATTTTTATCAAAATGATATTGAATCAGGTAATTACTTATCTGAAAATTAACCTGAGCATTACCATAATTTGAATCGGTTTGTATTAACTCCCGACTATCTTTGTAGCTTACTTTGGAGCGATTGGATTTTACGTATTCATAAACAATTTTTGAGGATAGTAATTCGCCATATGAGAGGATAATATCAGTTGATTTTTTGGATAATTCACCCAATAAAAAACACCCTTCCAGAAGTTTTTCCAGCTGGTTAAATGAGTTTTGAATATAAAGCAAAGATTCATTAGAACTGTTTAGTTCAATAAGACTTGTTAGTGTTTCAATGTGTCTTTTTTTTAACTCCGTCAATAAATCAAAATAGGATTTCTCTTTGGATTTAGCTAGGCTGATGATTTCTATCAATTTATCAGTAACTCCACCTAAAGCAGAGACTACAACAACTATCTTATTGGCTTCCTGATTCATTATGGAAACCGATTTCTGTATATTCTGGTGATCGGCAACAGAAGTGCCACCAAATTTTAAAACTTTCATGGTAAATAAGTTTTGCGGTACAATCGCTTAAAGTCTGATGTGCTTTTTTGGATTGTATTTTTGTTAAGTAACTAAAAAGATGAGTTGAATGAACAACAAATCGCTGTGTAAAAAATACACGTACGCAAACGGATTATATGAAGAAATTATACCCCGAGTGGGGTAGTCGTTGTTGTAGTTGTGGTAGCGCCAATTGCAACCAAGTTGTTGGTTGTTATGATTTGGCTATATTTAAAAATGGCTACCATCTGTGACAAATGTAATGTTTTTTTTAAATAATTGTATTTTCTACAATAAAAATTTTGTTTTTGACTTTTTTTTATACATTTGCATCAATACTTAGAGAAATGATAAAAATTGTAAACATTATCGCTGTCATTATTGTAATTGTGATTCCACAATTATGACGGGGAGATGTATGCATATAAATAATTAATAATTGCATAAGCCTTCCCGAATGGGGAGGCTTATTTATTTTAAATCAACACTAAATTTTAAAAAAAGATGAAACTAACAAAAAGCACACAGCGACATCATCAACAGCATCAAAATTTAAACTCTAAAAGTTTTACAACTTCTGTTATTTCTTTCTTCTCTTCTATTTTCGGAATTATTTCCATTCGAATTAGCGTCTGCTAATACATAATTTCTAGGTGGTTTGATTACTTTATTAATCACGGATTAAATTCTGTTTGACCACAATTCCATTTTTATTTTTTAACGGTAAAAGAATTCACATCAGAATTTCTTCGATCATTCTATTTAACAATCATTTGATTGCAGTATTTCTATAGAGATTCAGCAACGGATTTTAATTGTTTTTTGGATTACACAAGAAAAACTACTACTGTAGCTGTCGTAATTTAAAATTTTTAAAAAACTGATTTTTAGACTATTGAGTGTTTTTTGTTCTTCGAAGTGGTTATGGAAATCGTATAAAATGGAATAGCTGAATTTTAAATCAATTCTAATTTCGAATTATAAAAATAATTTAAAAACAATGAAACCAAATAATTTCATACAAACTCCAACCAATAATCTGTACTACACAGATACACACATTTTATATTTAAATGGCGAATTTATAAAGTCAAACGAAGTGTACACCGACTTATACGGACAAACATTACACTATGGGTATGGTGTTTTTGAAGGAATCCGCGCTTATGAAACATGCAATGGAACACAGATATTTAAAGCAACGGAACATTTTGTACGATTAAAACGATCCTGCGAACTGATTGGTATTCCGTTCCGGTTTGATGTGAACGAGCTTATCCAAAATTCATACGAATTATTGGAAAGAAATAATTTTAAAGATGCCTACATACGTCCGCTTGTGTTTTGTTCACCGAATATGAGTCTAAGCACCCCAAATGCAGTTTCGGTGATGATTGCGGCTTGGGAATGGGGAGCCTATTTAGGAGAAAAACGACTAAGTCTTATGGTTTCTTCTTTCTGTAGACCACATCCCAAGTCAACTAAGATTGAAGCTAAAGTTTGTGGACACTATGTAAATTCAATTTTAGCAACTTCAGAAGCAAAGAGAAACGGATATGATGAAGCTTTGCTTTTAGATAGTGATGGTTTTGTTGCAGAGGGTCCTGGAGCTAATCTTTTTTTTGAAAAAAACGGGAAATTATACACTCCGCAATTGGGAAATATTTTACCTGGAATTACCAGAGCTACCGTAATCGAGTTATGTCAAAAATTAGATATTGAAGTAAATGAAGGTCTGTATTTACCTGAAGATCTTGAAAATGCTGAAAGTGCATTCTTCTGTGGAACGGCAGCAGAAATTATCGGTATTGAATCGATTAATGAAAAAACTTTTTCATTGCCTTGGGAAGATTCTTTGGGCAAGCAATTGCAAGTTGCCTATAAAAATTTGGTTTTAGACAAGGAATATCAATTCACAAAGCAATTTTAAAATGACACTTAACAGATACAGTAAAACGATTACACAAGACGAAACGCAACCGGCTGCCCAAGCTATGTTGTATGGTATTGGTTTGAATGATAAGCAAATGAATCAGCCTTTCATTGGGATTGCTTCCATGGGTTATGATGGCAATACGTGCAATATGCATTTGAATCATTTGGCTACTTATATAAAACAAGAAGTTAACTCGAATGACATGGTCGGGCTAATTTTCAATACTATAGGAATAAGTGATGGTATTACCAATGGAACTGATGGTATGCGCTATTCATTAGTAAGCAGAGAAATTATTGCCGATAGTATTGAAAGTGTAGTATCGGGACATTATTATGACGGATTGATTGCCATTCCGGGTTGTGATAAAAATATGCCTGGCAGTATTATGGCTATGGGAAGATTGAATCGGCCTTCCATTATGGTTTATGGTGGTACAATTGCTCCGGGTAAATACCTAGAAAAAGAGCTAAATATAGTTTCTGCTTTTGAAGCATTGGGTGAAAAAATAGCGGGAAAAATTTCAGAGGAAGAGTTTAAAGGCATTATTAAAAATGCTTGTCCTGGTGCTGGTGCTTGTGGCGGTATGTATACTGCAAATACTATGGCGATTGCTATTGAAGCTTTAGGGATGAGTTTGCCTTATTCAAGCTCGAATCCAGCTGTCAGTCATGACAAAATTGAAGAATGTAAAAAATCAGCAGCTTATCTGAAAATACTCTTGGAAAAGAATATTTGCCCTAAAGATATTATGACTTTTAAAGCTTTTGAAAATGCAATTACAACCTTAATTGCTTTGGGTGGCAGTACCAATGCCGTACTACATATGATTGCAATGGCAAAAAGTGTGGGGATTGAAATAACACAGGATGATTTTCAGCGAATTAGCAATAATACGCCTTTAATAGCTGATTTTAAACCGGGAGGGAATTACCTGATGCAGAGTTTACATGAAAAAGGAGGCGTGCCTATGGTATTAAAATATTTGTTCGATAAAGGTATGCTTCACGGAGATTGCATGACGGTTACAGGGAAAACATTGGCAGAAAATTTAAAAGATGTTGTTACAATTGATTTTGAAAATCAAAACATTATCAAACCTATTGAAGAACCAATTAAAACAACAGGACATTTACAGATTTTGTATGGTAATCTTGCCGAAAAAGGATCGGTTGCTAAAATTACTGGGAAAGAAGGGGAGTTGTTTTCAGGTCCGGCTAGGGTTTTTGATGGTGAAAAAGAATTGATTCAGGGGATTGAAATGAAAAGAATTCAAAAAGGAGATGTGGTTGTCATCAGGTATGTTGGTCCTAAAGGCGGCCCAGGAATGCCGGAAATGTTGAAGCCAACTTCTGCTCTAATTGGTGCTGGATTAGGGAAGAGCGTTGCCTTAATTACTGACGGAAGGTTTAGTGGCGGAACTCATGGTTTTGTTGTTGGACATATTTCGCCAGAAGCTTATGAAGGAGGAACTATTGCCTTTGTTGAAGACGGAGATCTTATTGAAATTGATGCTATAAATAATACTATTCATTTAGTTGTTAATGAAGAGGTTTTGGTCAAGAGAAAAATGAATTTCATCCAACCTGAATTAAAAGTTAAAAACGGTGTTCTGTATAAATATGCAAAATTAGTGAAGGATGCTTCTCAAGGATGTGTAACTGATGAATCTTAATGCGAAAAAATGATCACAATAGAAAAAAAACAAACGAAAAATGCAAAACTTAAAAGTGTTGAAACACTCGGAAGTTTAGCGGTTATAGACGCTTTATTGTCAGAAAAAGTAACAACCATTTTCGGTTATCCGGGTGGTGCAATTATGCCTATTTACGATGCGCTATATGATTACAAAGATTCTTTACAGCATATTTTGGTTCGCCACGAGCAAGGTGCAATACATGCGGCGC
Organism: Flavobacterium sp.; assembly: GCA_035281405.1. Taxonomy (GTDB): domain Bacteria; phylum Bacteroidota; class Bacteroidia; order Flavobacteriales; family Flavobacteriaceae; genus Flavobacterium. Next base: position 6,121 of record DATEDY010000004.1, on the reverse strand, counting down.
AAGGTTATGCAAGGGTAAGCGGAAAAACTGGGATAGTGTTTGCTACAAGCGGTCCTGGTGCAACCAATTTGGTTACAGGTTTAGCTGATGCGATGATCGATTCAACTCCTTTGGTTTGTATCACAGGACAAGTTTTCTCACATTTATTGGGTACGGATGCTTTCCAGGAAACGGATATTATAAATATTACAACACCTATAACCAAATGGAATTATCAAATCACTGATGCAAATGAGATTCCAGATGCTTTGGCTAAAGCATTTTTTATTGCCAAAAGTGGACGTCCTGGTCCGGTGTTAATTGATATCACAAAAAATGCACAATTGCAAACTTTTGAATACAAAGGCTATAGTTTGTGTGATTATGTGAGAAGTTATCGACCGAAACCAATTATTAGAGATACTTATATAAATGCAGCAGCACAATTGATCAATGGGGCGAAAAGACCTTTTGTGATCTTTGGTCAAGGTGTCATTTTGGGCAAAGCAGAAAAAGAATTTTTAGCATTTATTGAAAAAGGTGGATTTCCTACTGCCTGGACAATTATGGGGATGAGCGCCATACCAACCGATCATCATTTAGGAATGGGAATGTTGGGAATGCACGGCAATTACGGGCCTAATATTTTAACGAATGAATGTGATGTGTTAATTGCTGTTGGAATGCGCTTTGACGATCGCGTGACGGGACGATTGGATGTATATGCGAAACAGGCAAAAATCATTCATCTCGATATTGATGCTGCAGAAATTGATAAAAATGTAAAAACTACTGTGGCAGTTTGGGGTGATTGTAAAGAAACACTACCGCTTTTGACAAATTTGATTCAAAAGAAGTCGCATTCTGATTGGTTGCAGGAGTTCAAAAACAGAGAAAGTGAAGAATACTGTCAATTGATTGAAAACGAATTGAATCCGATTAACGGTAAAATCACGATGGGTGAGGTAATGCATGTTTTGAATGATTTGACAAAAGGTGAAGCAGTAATTGTAACAGATGTTGGACAGCATCAAATGGTTGCCTGTCGCTATACGAAGCAAAACGTAACGAGAAGTAATATTACAAGTGGTGGATTGGGAACAATGGGATTTGCACTTCCCGCAGCGATTGGAGCCAAATACGGTGCTCCGGACAGACAGATAATTGCTGTCATGGGTGACGGTGGAGCTCAAATGAATATTCAGGAATTGGGTACAATCATGCAGTTTCAACCAAACGTAAAAATTCTGATTCTAAACAATCATTATTTAGGAATGGTAAGGCAGTGGCAAGAGTTATTTCATGAAAAACGCTATTCGTTCACAGATATTAAAAGCCCTGATTTTGTGGCTGTGGCCAATGGTTATGGGATTGATGGCAAATTCATTTCCAAGAGGGAAGAATTGAGAGAAAATTTAGAGCAAATGCTGCACTATCCTGCTTCATTTTTATTGGAAATTGAAGTGGCACATGAAGACAATGTATTTCCAATGGTTCCGCAAGGAAAAGGAGTGGCAGAGATTGTTTTACGTAAAGAAGATATTAAATGAGAAGTACCATGAAACAAGAATTCACCTTAACCATATATACCGAAAATCACATAGGGTTAATCAATAAAATTTCCATTTTGTTTTCCCGACGGAAAATTAATATTGAGAGCTTTAACACGTCTCCAAGCGAAATTGAAAAAATTTATCGATTTACAATAGTTATTTCGGAAACGGAACAACGTATCAAGAACATTGCCCGACAACTTGAAAAACTGATTGACGTATTAAAAGTATATTATAATACAAACGAAGAAATTATCTGGCAGCAAATGGCGCTCTATAAAGTGCCTACTTCGGTTACGATGAAAGAAGTCAAAGTTGAAAGGCTTTTAAGGGAATTCGGCGCCAGAGCTGTTGTGATCAGAGAAGATTTTACCGTTTTTGAAACCACAGGACAACAAGAGGAAATAGGTAACTTATTGCATAAACTGGAACAGTTTCAATTGATTGAATTTGTCAGAAGTTCTCGAATCGCAATTATAAAATCCAGTAATGGAATTCATGATAAGATTTTAGAAATGAGTAAAAAAGAAGCTGATAACGAATTAAATACAAAAAGGCAATTTCAGCCCGGCAGTGTGATTTTTAATATGTAAAATTTAAATAAGACTATAAAAGATGGCAACAATTAATTTTGGCGGTATAGAAGAAACCGTAATCACAAGGGAAGAGTTTCCTTTAAAAAAAGCATTAGCAACATTACAAGATGAAACCATAGCTGTTATTGGTTACGGAGTTCAAGGGCCTGGACAGTCTCTTAATTTGAAAGATAATGGTTTTAATGTAATTGTCGGACAGCGAAAAGGAGGTAAAAGCTGGGATAAGGCAGTGAACGATGGTTGGATTGTAGGAGAAACGCTTTTTGATATTGAAGAAGCTGTTGAAAAAGCAACAATCATCCAATATTTACTTTCAGATGCAGGACAGATAGCGGCTTGGCCAACAATCAGTAAACATCTAACTGCGGGAAAAACCTTGTATTTTTCACATGGTTTCGGAATTACATTTAATGATAAGACAGGTATTGTTCCACCTTCTGATGTGGACGTGGTTTTGGTGGCACCAAAAGGTTCGGGAACTTCATTAAGACGTTTGTTTTTAAAAGGAGAAGGACTTAATTCAAGCTTTGCAGTTTATCAGGATGCAACCGGAAAAGCCAAAGAAAAAGCATTGTCTTTGGGAATAGGCGTTGGATCGGGATATCTGTTTGAAACTGATTTTAAAAAGGAAGTGTATTCTGATTTGACAGGAGAAAGAGGTATTTTAATGGGAGCTCTGGCCGGTTTGTTTGAAGCGCAATATAATGTTTTAAGGAAGTATGGTCATTCTCCATCGGAAGCTTTTAACGAAACTGTTGAAGAATTAACACAAAGTTTAATGCCGCTCGTGGCTGAAAACGGTATGGATTGGATGTTTGCAAACACTTCGGTAACTGCCCAACGAGGTGCCTTAGATTGGAAAGGAAAGTTCAGAGAAGCAACAACTCCTGTATTTGAAACATTGTATGGTGAAGTTTCTTCAGGTCGTGAAGCGGCAAGGGTAATTGCAGAGGGAAGTAAAAAAGATTACAGAGAGAAATTAAATTTGGAATTGCAGACAATAAGAGAGTCAGAACTATGGCAAACCGGTGCTGAAGTCCGAAAACTAAGACCTAAAGTGTGATGAGTCTGTTAAATGAAATACTAAAAGCAAAAAAGAAGTTAAAAGGAGTGGTTCAAACTACTCCTTTACTTGAAAACAGAAATATGTCTGATGAATTCTCTGCAAATATTGTATTAAAAAGAGAAGATTTGCAAATCATACGTTCGTATAAAATCAGAGGTGCTTATAATAAAATAAGTTTGCTATCAAACGAAAAAAAAACTAACGGTATTGTATGTGCCAGCGCAGGAAATCATGCGCAAGGCGTAGCGTTTTCATGTCATTTATTGCAAATAAAAGGGACAATTTATATGCCTAAAACCACTCCAAACCAAAAGATAAAACAAGTAAAATCATTTGGTAAAGACTATGTTGACGTTGTTCTGATTGGTGATACTTTTGATGATGCTTATAAAAATGGTTTGAAATTCGCCAACAATAACAATAAGATGTTTATTCATCCTTTTGATGACAAGGAAGTTATTGCCGGTCAGGGAACTGTAGGATTGGAAATTTTGGAAGCCTCAAATTCGTTCATAGACTACGTGTTTGTTCCGATTGGCGGTGGCGGACTTTCAGCTGGACTTTCAACAGTTTTTAAAGAATTAAGCCCTAAAACCAAGATTATTGGAGTCGAACCTTTGGGAGCACCTTCCATGAAAATTGCGATGGAGAACGGAAAGAACTGTTCGCTGGATTCTATTGATAAATTTGTAGACGGAGCAGCGGTAAAACAAGTTGGATATTTAAACTTCGAAATATGTAAAGAAAATTTAGATGATATTGTCCTAGTTCCGGAAGGGAAGGTGTGTACAACCATTTTACGCTTATATAACGAAGAAGCCATTGTAGTGGAGCCAGCAGGAGCTTTGACAATAGCTGCTTTGGATTTCTATAAAGAAAAGATTAAAGGAAAGAATGTGGTTTGCATTGTCAGTGGAAGTAATAATGATATTGAGCGAACAGAAGAGATAAAAGAACGATCTCTTTTATACGAAGGGTTAAAGCATTACTTTATGATTCAATTCCCGCAACGTCCCGGCGCTTTGAAAGAATTTGTAAATAATATTTTGAGTCCTGATGATGATATCACTTTTTTTCAGTTCACTAAGAAGAATAACAGAGAACTCGCACCAGCATTAGTTGGTCTGGAACTTAAAAACAAAGCAGATATAAATGATATTATGTCTAAGATGGATGCATATGGTTTTCAATATCGCTACCTCAATGAAAAAGAGGATTTATACACTCAACTAATTGCTTAATTTAAAAAAGAGATTACTTTTAATAGTAATCTCTTTTTTTATCTGACCAATTTTTTCGATTTTTCTTTTATGATGATGGCAACCGGCTTGCCTTCAATCTTACTTTCTAACCAAGAAATAATGTCTAAATATAAAAAAGCCCTTTTTTCATAAGGATGGTTTTCAAGAACCTGCAATTGAGAATGTAGTTTTTTAAATTCGGATTTCAATTGATGCGGATAAATAGTACCTAATTTTTTCAAAAACTTTATTATTTCATGTTGTACTTCATGTAAATCATTCATTTTAATCAAAAATTTATACGTGCTCTTCAACTGAATCTCTAAATGATAATCCATTCCTGATTCGTAATGGGCAACCAAGCTAAGAATTCGGGCAAAACACATCAAATCTTCGCGCATGGTCAAATTTTTGTTTTCAATAATTTTTTTGGTGTATTCAATACATTTTCTGTTATTTCCGGAACCAAAATAGAGACAGGCTATTTTATAATAGAAAACCATGACATGATGTTCATCAATACGATTTTCATGCTTTTTCAATGACTTTAAAATTTCATCGACTAAATATAAACCTCCTTCGAAATTGCCTTCTAAAAAGTGAAGGTTAAACTTGCTACTGTAAATACACAATAAACTAAGCGAATTTAAATTATCATTTTTCGGAAAATCTTCTGAAGTAATCGTTTTTTCAAATCGATCCAACGCTTTTTTGTAATGCGACTTATGTTTAATCAGATATAAACTCTCCAAAAGGTAACTGCTTCCTTTGATGTACCAAACCGGATTGGCATTAATCATAAATTCGTTTTTATGGAATAAATTAACCCATTTACTTGAATATTTATAGCAGGACAAAAAATCCTGAATCAAAAAACTATGCCATAAATGTGCCTTATAAAGCCATAATTTTTCTCTGAAACCCAATTCATTAATTGGATGCTCAGGAAGTTCATTTTTAAAAAAAGTGCTTATTTCTTTCATTTCCAAATCACTTTTGGCATAGCCGCTTTTAAGCATGAAACTATACAATTGCAATGATAAATTGGAAAGTACACTTGCTGTTGCATTTTGACGGCTCAATTCCTTTGTTTGTTGGATTAATTCATCTGCTCTACCTACCATACTTCTGGTAATGTATTGCGATTCGATTACTTTTTCCAATTCTACTATTTCAGAAGCAATCAATTTTTCTTCATTTTCTAAAGCAATTGATTTTACTTTATCAAGAATTTTCAAACTTTGCCTGTACAATCCTTTATGATATAAAATAGTGGCAAAATCAAGCTGTTCTCTTATCTGAATACGTATATTCTGATTCACGGGATTCATCCGTAGACTCACCAAAATCTGTTTGTATAAATGTGCTTTTAAATTGGAAAGCTGTAATTTGGAGATGCTTTTATTTTTCAAAATTTCATCTTCATTGTAATTGGTCATCTTGTCTAAAAGATTAAAAAGTACTAAAAATTTAGCGTCAAGATTAATTCCCAATCGGTTTACATAAAGTGTAAAATGTCTTTTTTCAGATTTTGAAAGAGATTTAATAAGTACGAATAAATTATCTTTTGAATGATTAGGCATTGTAAATTGTTTAAATATAAAACTCTGTTTTTCAATAGTTTATAAAAATTGTTTTTTGGTTAACCGCCGTAGAATCGATTGATAAAAACCATCCTCCGAGTAT
>DATEDY010000003.1:0-2727 GCA_035281405.1 Flavobacterium sp. | reverse complement strand
TTGACTTGTGAAGCCAATCTGAGTGTATCGCAATTGCGTATCAATGGGTATTTGGATACCTTGAAGTTAAATGATATTGCCAGAGATGAGGATTTGATCATAGCGGTGAATTCGGTGGAGGAATATGATGAGAAGCTAGCTCATCTTATTAGTAACGTCAATGTGGACGGTATCTTTGCCTTGGATGAACATGCTTCGACTTTAGCCATGAAATTGGCCGTGAAGAAAGGAATCAAAATACCGGATGAATTGTCGATGGTAGGTTTTGCCGATGGTGCCTGGTCCAGAAGATTGACACCAAGCTTAGCTACTATCAGTCAGCATGGACCGCAAATTGGTGCCGAAGCGGCTAAACTACTTATTGACCGTATTGAGAAAAAGGCGGAGAAAAATGTTTATAAAACTACTATTATTAAAACGGAGTTGCGTTACCGTGATTCGGTGCGAAAACCTGTTTAATCTTCTAAATCCTTTTCTATGCGAATCCTTTTCTTTTTGTGTATTGTGTTTGGACTGATTTCCTGTGAGAAGAAAAAAGTTGAAAAGAAATATGAGCCTTATGTCATTTCTAAAGTCTGGAATGCTTATCAAAAAGCGAGGAAAAATCCGGAACGAGATGAAAATGGCAATATTTTGCCACCACCACCACATAGAGAGAAATGGGGTTATGGGTATGAAAACTTCATTATTGATGACAGTCTGAATGTTTTTTATTATGAGTTTCAACCTCGGTTTACAGAAAGCTGTATTGAAACTGAAGATGATACTATACCCTATTTTCAAGATCTTAGGCCAGGCTTGTTAATACAATTGCCCAAAGAAAGTTTAGTTGAGTTTGTTAAGTTGAATTTTAAAAGAGGTATAAGGAATAAGGTTAAAATTGCTTCGCAAAAAGATACTCTTAACTCAAAAGCGTATTATGATTTGATGAAGGCATTTGATAAATATTTGGATAGATATTATGACGGGGATATCTATGGAATTTTTGTCACAACTCAAGAAGAGGATACTGTTCTTTACTATAAAAAACATAGAAAATGGTACAATCCCGATTCTATAAAGTGGGACAAGAAAAGGATTCAGTTTTATTCTAAAGAGAAGATTGACGAATAATTAGTGCCGTTCTAGATACAAAGTCATTTGCTTTTTTTGACTTTTGATATCAAAGAGTAAATAATGTTTGCTACAAAAAGAAGGATACTTAAGGTGAAAAGCGCGATGAATACCAGTTGGTTGTTTAGGAAAAAATAACAAGTGAGCAGTAAAACAACTGAAAGTACCGTGAGATATGCATTCGTTTTTATCTTGAAAATGAAGGTGGTAATATAGAGCGACATAAAAACCAAGGTAAGAGGCAGTATGAAACTGCTTAAATCCCATGCCCATCCTACCGTTTTGTTGGTGCCGATTTCATGTCCAGTATACCATGAACTGATTATTACGGTAATGAAAAACACTAAGACTGATGTGATGATGAATTTTATTATATAGGTAATAAGTCTCATGTCTCCTTTCTGTAATTCTGTTAAGTTGTATTATTCGTTACTCCAGTTTGTGCAAAAAATTGACATTCCTCCCATACAATGATTTGTGCCCATGATTATGCCTTCATTAAATAAGCTATGTGCATACTTTATGGTTTCTAATTCATCTCCTGTGTAGATTTTTCCTTTCTTTTCCTTATTGAATTTCTTGACGATTTTAGCGATGTCTTTTTCGATGGAAAACTTCTTTAGGTCTTCAGGAGAATAGTCTTGGGGATTAATCCTTTCAATTGCTTTTGGATTAGAAAATTCAAAATACCGGTCTTTTTTGGTCAATGCAAAATCAAAAGCTATTTGCTGTTCAGTGTAATCAGTGAGTTTTAGCTCTTCCATTATTGCATAGATTAGATCAGGTGATTCCAAGCAAACTTCCTTTGTAGTGTTTTGATTGAGGTCTTTGTAAGTAATCACCAAAAATGAAGGCGCAGTTGAATTGCAAGTATTTAGTGCTTTCTTATAGTTTTTATACAAGTCGGTATTTCCAATGGTTTGCCCAAAGGAAATCATTGGAAATACTATTGTTAGTATGAAAAGGAAATGTTTCATGTATTAGAATCAATGTGCTTCAAGCCAATCTCTTCCCAGTCCAACTTCCACTTCTAATGGAACAGCCATTTTGAAGGCGTTTTCCATTTCGTGTTTGATCATGGGTTGGATTTTCTCCAGTTCGGAATTATGGACATCGAATACCAATTCATCATGTACTTGTAACAACATCTTTGACTGCCAGTTTTCTTCTTTCAGTTTTTTATGGATGTTGATCATGGCGATTTTGATGATATCGGCGGCACTTCCCTGGATGGGAGCATTTACGGCATTGCGTTCGGCGCCACCACGAACAATGGCATTGGCCGAATTGATATCTTTCAAATAACGTCTTCTTCCGGAAATGGTTTCCACATAACCGTTCTCGCGTGCAAAATCCACTTGGTTAGCCATATAGGATTTTAGCTTCGGATAGGTTTTGTAGTAGGCATCGATCAAGTCGGCGCTTTCTTTGCGGGATAAATTCGTTTGGTTGGACAATCCGAAAGCAGAAACTCCGTATATGATTCCGAAGTTTACCGTTTTGGCATTGCTACGCTGTTCTTTGGTTACTTCTTCCAAAGCTACGTTGAATACTTTGGCAGCAGTACTGCGGTGAATGTCTTCGTTGTTTTGGAAAGCAGCGATCATATTCTCT
>DATEDY010000002.1:0-7691 GCA_035281405.1 Flavobacterium sp. | reverse complement strand
ACTTCAAAAAATATGCAATCAATTAAAAATTATAACATTCCCTAATTGATTTGTTAAAAATCTTTACTTACTTTTGTGCCCTATTATTAACAGATTGCTCGTATAACTACGTTGCACACAATGATTTAATTATGAAACCAGATTTATTTCAATCTCCTGATTACTATCTGTTGGACGATTTACTAACAGACGAACATAAATTAGTACGTGATTCGGCACGTGCGTGGGTAAAAAAAGAAGTTTCCCCAATTATTGAAGAATATGCTCAAAAAGCAGAATTCCCTAAACAATTAGTAAAAGGGTTAGCAGAAATTGGAGGTTTTGGACCATACATCCCTGCAGAATATGGTGGTGCAGGTTTAGACCAAATATCTTATGGATTGATTATGCAGGAAATTGAGCGTGGCGATTCAGGTGTACGTTCAACATCGTCTGTACAATCATCGTTAGTAATGTATCCAATCTGGAAATATGGTAACGAAGAGCAACGTATGAAATATTTACCAAAATTAGCTACCGGTGAATTCATTGGCTGTTTCGGTTTGACTGAGCCTGATCATGGTTCAAATCCAGGCGGAATGGTAACCAATTTCAAAGATATGGGTGACCACTATTTATTGAACGGTGCTAAAATGTGGATTTCTAATGCTCCTTTTGCTGATATTGCAGTAGTTTGGGCAAAGGATGAAACAGGAAGAATTCACGGTTTAATCGTAGAACGTGGAATGGAAGGTTTCACTACACCGGAAACCCACAACAAATGGTCATTAAGAGCTTCTGCAACCGGAGAATTAATTTTTGACAACGTAAAAGTTCCTAAAGAAAATTTATTGCCTAACAAATCAGGCTTAGGTGCTCCTCTTGGATGTTTGGATTCTGCTCGTTACGGTATTGCTTGGGGTGCTATCGGCGCAGCAATGGACTGTTATGACACTGCTTTAAGATATTCAAAAGAAAGAATTCAGTTTGACAAACCTATCGGTGCAACGCAATTACAACAAAAGAAATTAGCTGAAATGATCACTGAAATCACTAAAGCACAATTATTGACTTGGAGATTAGGTGTATTGAGAAACGAAGGTAGAGCTACTTCTGCTCAAATCTCAATGGCAAAAAGAAACAACGTAAACATGGCAGTTGAAATTGCTCGTGAAGCAAGACAAATGCTAGGTGGAATGGGAATTACAGGAGAATATTCCATCATGCGTCACATGATGAATTTAGAATCTGTAATTACGTATGAGGGAACACACGATATCCACTTGTTAATTACAGGTATGGATGTTACCGGTTTTTCAGCATTCAAATAATAAACTATAGACTATTGACAAAAAGAGCTTCAACAATGAAGCTCTTTTTTTATACAAAAAATCCTATATTTGAGATGCAAACTAACACGTTAATCATGAAACTAAACGAATTTTTACTTCCAGAATTTCTGCACGAAACAGCAAACACCAGAAAATTGCTCGCTTCATTACCGGAAGAACATTTTGCTTATAAATCCAGTGAAAAAGCGATGAGCCTTTCTCAATTAGCCAATCATATTGCTGAAATCCCAACTTGGGTTCCGGCTACTTTTTTGCATCCTGAACTTGATTTTTCCAAATTCAAATACGAAGCTCCAAACCACAGCACTATAGCCAATCTTCTGGCGTTTTATGACAAGAACATTGCCGAAGCCACTCAACTGATGAACGAAGTAAGCAATGAAACCTTACAGGAAAACTGGACGATGAGAAAAGGCGATGAAATTTATTTCACCATGCCCAAACTATCTGTTTACCGAATGTTTGTTATGAATCATACCATTCATCATCGTGGACAACTTACTGCATACTTAAGAGCATTAGATGTGAAATTTCCGGGAATGTATGGGCCAACCGCTGACGAAATGCCATAATTTATGCCAACATAAACAAAATCAATATAAAAAGCTTCTCTATTAAGGGAAGCTTTTTTATTTTTGTAGCATGAAAAACAAATCCAGAATCCACTGTTTTTCGTATATCACTAAAAATTGTCCCCATGAATATACAATCTGTAAATCAGTCCATTCAGCAGCAAAAGGATCAGTTGTTGAATCATCCGTTGTACTCAAAAATAAAATCTGTTGAAGATTTACATTTCTTCCTTCAAAGCCATGTCTATGCTGTTTGGGATTTCATGTCACTTTTGAAGGCTTTACAACAAAAACTGACCTGTACAACCACACCATGGTTTGCTACCGAAAACACGGAAACCCGCTACTTAATCAACGAAATAGTTTTGGCAGAAGAATCAGATTTAACCATAGACGGTAAAAGACAAAGTCATTTCGAGATGTATCTTGATGCCATGAAAGCATGTGGTGCACCAACTTATGAAATAGCCTCTTTCCTGGAAAATGTCAGAACAACCAGAAATATTTTCATCTCCATCAAAAACAGTGATTTACACCCTAACGTTAAAGGCTTTTTAGATTTTACCTTCCGAGTGATTGAAGAAGGAAAATCACATAAAATTGCTGCCGCATTCACTTTTGGAAGAGAAGATTTGATCCCGAATATGTTTACCGAAATCTTACGAAATTTCAAAACCAACTTCCCGGAAACCGATTTGTCCAAACTCATTTATTATTTCGAAAGACATATCGAATTGGATGCCGATGAACACGGACCGATGGCCATGCAAATGATCACCGAATTGTGCGGCAATGACATTCAAAAGTGGAACGAAGTGGAAGAAGTTTCCATTTTAGCTCTCGAAAAAAGAATCGGTTTATGGGATGCTATTGAAGAAGCCATTAACAAAAAAGAAGTGTCTTTAGCATAAACCTTACCTATGCTTTCTTCTCAAAACAGATTAGATCGGGCTTATAAAAATGCCAAAAGGATTTCGTTTGATAACGACTCCAAGTTTATTCTGTTTAGCGACTGCCACCGTGGCGATGCCAGTTTTGCCGATGATTTTGCCAATAACCGAAACATATACTATCACGCTTTAACGCATTATTTCAATCATCACTTCACCTATATTGAATTAGGTGATGGTGATGAATTATGGGAAAACCTATTTTTCAAGGAAATCTTTGAAGCTAACAAAAACGTTTACCAACTCATGCAACGGTTTTTCAACGAAGACCGGCTGCATATGCTTTTCGGCAACCATGATTTTGTATACCGCAATCCCAATGTGGTAAAGCGCAACTTATTTGAATATTTTGAACCCAAAACAGGTAAGAAACAACCTCTTTTCCCTAATATTAAATATGAAGAGGCCGTTATTCTCCAACACTCGGAAACCCAACAGGAATTGTTTTTAACCCATGGTCATCAAGCTGATTTCATGAATTATGTAGGCTGGAAAATTAATCGTTTTCTGGTTCGTGTTTTATGGAAACCCTTACAAGTTTGGGGCATTAAAGACCCAACAAGTCCGGCAAAAAATTATGTCGAACTGATTAAAGTGGAGCGTCGCATCAAAAAATGGATTGCCAACAACAGCAACAAAATTACCATTACCGGTCATACCCACCGCCCTCGTTTTCCAAAACCGGAAGACAATGCTTTGCATTATTTTAATGATGGCAGCTGTGTTCATCCCCGAAGCATTACCGGCATTGAAATTGAGAACAGCAGTATTGCTTTAATCAAATGGTTTATTGACATCAAAGAAGACGGAACCCTGCAAATCAAAAAGGAATATTTAGAAGGTCCGGAAAAAATTGAAAATTACCGATAAACTAAATTTTAACGTCACGTCTCTTCCTCCAACAAGGCATATTGCTTAATTTTACCAAATGTATGCTTTAGTCGATTGCAATAATTTTTATGCGTCCTGCGAGCGCATTTTCAAGCCCAAACTCATTGGAAAACCTATTGTGGTTTTATCCAACAATGACGGCTGTATTATCTCCAGAAGCGACGAAGCAAAAGCTGCCGGAATCCCTATGGGCGCCCCAGAATTTAAAGTCCGTGAGTTACTAAAAGAAAAAAACATCAGCGTATTTTCATCCAATTACCCACTGTATGGCGATTTGAGCAACAGAGTTATGCAAATCTTGGGACAATTCACTCCCAATATTGAAATTTACAGTATTGACGAAGCCTTTATGAATTTTGACGGTGTTATTATTACCGACTTCCATGACTATGGATTGCAAATAAAATCAAGAATACAGCAATGGTTGGGCATACCCGTCTCTATTGGTTTTGCAGAAACCAAGGCACTTTCTAAAGTAGCCAACAAAATTGCCCGAAAATTCCCGGAGAGAACCAAAGGCGTATATCGAATTGACTCAGAAGATAGTCGGATCAAAGCCTTAAAATGGACCAAGATTGAAGATGTTTGGGGCATCGGATACCGAACCACTAAAAAAGCGAAGCTCCGCAATATTAAAACAGCCTACGATTTTACATTACCCGAACATGAAAGTTGGATTCGAAAAGAAATGGGCGTTATCGGTCTTCGTTTAAAACAGGAACTGGAAGGCAAATCGGTTTTACCCTTGGAACCAGTTTCGGAACAAAAGAAAAGCATTGCCATTACGCGCAGTTTTCCAAAACAGATAGCCGATTTTGATTTACTGAAAGAGCGTGTATCCACCTTTGCTACCGTTTGTGCCGAAAAATTACGCAAACAACAATCTTGTTGTCATACCATTATTGTAATGTTAGTCATTGACAACCACAAATACCAATCGGACAAATATTATTTCAATAGCGCTATAACCTTACCTTTTGCAACCAATTCCACTTTAACCATAGCCAATACTGCTATTGCTATATTAAAAAAATTACATGAAGGCAATGAAGGCATAAAATTCAAAAAAGCCGGTGTTATTGTGAGCGCCCTTATTCCTGAAGACAGCAAACAGTTTCATTTATTTGAAGATGAAAATCCGAAGCATTTGCAGTTGATGGAAACCATCGATTTACTCAACAAGAAGATTGGTACTCGTAAAATCAAATTGGGCAATCAAAATATGGAACTCACTTGGGACATGAATCAAAATCATTTATCACCACGCTACACTACTAACTTTAACGAAATACTGGAAATTCAATGTCAATAGACGATTCAAATAAACTGACTTTTTTCACACCGGATTTCGACAGCAGCCAGTCGGTCCCTTATGCTTCCGGTGGAGTTTCGGCAGGATTCCCATCACCTGCTGCTGATTTTACAGAAAGCAACATCGACTTAAACAAAGAGCTATCCAAAAACCAATTGGCCACTTTTTACATCAAAGTCAATGGCAATTCCATGATTGATGCCGGCATCAATGACAAAGACATTTTAGTAGTAGACCGAAGCATTGAACCCAGAGACAATAAAATTGCTGTTTGTTTAGTTGATGGTGAATTCACTGTAAAGCGCATCAAACTGGAAAAAGACTGCTTGTATTTACTTCCCGAAAATAAAGACTACCCACCTATAAAAATCACTGAGGAAAATCAAATCAGCATTTGGGGAATCGTGACGTATGTTATTAAAGCGGTTTGATTTTAGGTTTCTTGGATTGTTAGATTGTTGGACTTAAGATAATTATTGTAGCAAAAAGATTTCCAGAAATAAAAATACTACACCTTCTTTTGTAGCAAAATAATTTTTCAAAATAAAATTGCTACAACTTTGTAGCAAAAAAAAAGATTCAGAAAAAATTGCTACAACTTCTTTGTAGCAAAAAAATTTTCGCTGAAATTTTTGCTACACTTCTACGATTAAACTATTATCGGAAAATCTTATTGCTATAGAAGATCATTGTTTTGAAGTCTGCGTGAGGGATGGTAATGGCATCCTGCATGAAGTGCGGCAGCACTTGATGCAGATATAATGGACAGCCCGACCGAATGAGGCACGAGTGAGGGCACGCCCAAAAATAAAAAAACCTCTCATTGTTGAGAGGTTTAGTACCCGGAGTGGGAATCGAACCCACACACCTAAGTACACGAGTTTGAGTCGTGCGCGTCTACCAATTCCGCCATCCGGGCAAAGGACTTGGATGAATCTTTAAAATAAATTAAAACTTTTCATCCGGGCAAAAGAAACAGATTGTTGTTTCAGTATTGTGGGTGCAAATGTAAAAAAAAATTCTACAAATCATAAAAAAATAGTTAGAAATTATCTTTCCTAGTCCGATTTTATTCCTAAATTTGCACCGCGTTAATCGCACACAACACATAACTAACTACACCCGAGGCTCTTATAAAAACAAAGTTTTAATCCATTTTAAGACCTAATTTATGAGCAAAGGGCAATAAAAACAACATATTAATGCCGCACCTAGAACCCGAAGCAAAAATATTTGCCTGTTCACAAAGTGTTTACCTAGCCGAGCAAATTGCCGAAAAATACGGTGTTCCGCTAGGAAAAGTAACGTTCTCGCAATATAGTGATGGTGAATTTCAGCCGTCTTATGAAGAATCGATCCGTGGATTGAGAGTATTTATCGTTTGTTCAACATTTCCAAGTTCTGACAACTTAATGGAATTATTACTAATGATTGATGCTGCCAAAAGAGCTTCAGCAAGACATATTACAGCTGTAATTCCTTATTTTGGATGGGCTCGTCAAGACAGAAAAGACAAGCCAAGAGTACCGATAGGAGCCAAACTGGTTGCAAAATTATTGGAAAGCGCAGGTGCTACACGCATCATGACAATGGACTTACATGCTGATCAGATTCAGGGATTTTTCGAAAAACCGGTTGATCATTTGTTTGCTTCCACCATTTTCCTTCCGTATGTAAAAAGTTTAGGCTTAGAAAACCTTACTATCGCATCACCGGACATGGGTGGTTCAAAAAGAGCGTATGCGTATTCTAAATTTTTAGAATCGGATGTGGTAATTTGTTACAAACAAAGAAAAGCTGCAAACATAATTGAATCCATGGAATTGATTGGTGAAGTAAAAGGCAAGCATGTAATTTTGGTAGACGATATGATTGATACCGGAGGAACTTTGGCTAAAGCTGCTGATTTAATGATTCAAAAAGGAGCATTAAGCGTGCGTGCCATTTGTACACATGCCATTTTATCCGGAAGCGCGTATGAAAAAATTGAAAACTCGCAGTTAAGCGAATTGATAGTTACTGACTCTATTCCGTTAAAGAAAGCGTCAAACAAGATAAAAGTGGTGAGTTGCGCACCTCTTTTTGCAGAAGTAATGCACATGGTGCACCACAACAATTCCATTAGTGGAAAATTTTTAATGTAAAGGCACGAGTTACGATAATAAGTCCGTACCTTTGCCGGCTCATTAAGCATAAGTTAAAAACTTCATGCATAAACAAGTAAAATATTTATTAACTATATTTTTTTAAAATGAAATCGATTACAATTAAAGGATCAGAAAGAGAAAGCGTGGGCAAAGTTGCTACTAAAGCCTTACGTAATGCTGGAGCGATTCCTTGCGTATTATACGGAGGAGATCAACCAGTGCATTTCTCAGCAGAGGACAAAGCATTCAAAAACTTGGTTTACACTCCAAACGCACACACAGTTGTGATTGAGTTAGAAGGTGGTAAATCTTTCAATGCTGTTTTACAAGACATTCAAGTACACCCAGTAACTGACAAAATTTTACACATTGACTTCTACCAGTTGTTTGACAACAAAGAAGTTACTATGGAAATTCCAGTTAGAGTTGTAGGTACTTCTCCAGGTGTTTTATTAGGAGGTGTTTTACGTTTAAACCAACGTAAATTG
>DATEDY010000001.1:0-2515 GCA_035281405.1 Flavobacterium sp. | reverse complement strand
AAAACAACAAACTGTAAAATTAACTCTTGCGATTTTGTGTATTCAGATTGTAATATTACATTTGTAGTTCGCGAAAAAAATAATTAATCTAAAAAGGCCCTAAATGAGAACTAAATTATTACTTATTTTGTTGACTGCTTTTTCGGCAGTAAATGCACAGAATGTGCGCGGTATCTATGGAGAACCAAACTGGTTTAATGGGTGGACAAACTTCAAACCCAAGCAAGCTGAGTACAATCAGCCTTCTCAAATTTTAACGGGTGTTATTTCTGAAAATACGACGCTTAAGAAGACTACATATTTAATTATGGGAACAGTTTATGTAGCAAACAATGTTACATTGACTATTGAACCGGGTGCTGTATTGAGAGGAGATCATGATTCTAACGGAACTTTAGTGATAACTAAAGGAGGGAAAATGGTTGCAGAAGGAACTGTAACAGACCCGATTGTTTTTACATCAAGTAAGGGTACAGCTGATAGAAAACCAGGAGACTGGGGTGGCGTAATTCTTTATGGTGATGCACCATTAAACAGATTAGGTGGTGTCATTTCTTCTATCTATGATCCAAATCCTTTGTATAACGTTTTTGGAGGGAATAATGAAAATAATGATGCAGGTAGCTTAAAGTATGTTCGTATCGAATTTGCCGGTAAAAAACTTAATGAGAAAACAATGTTAAACGGTTTGACATTAGGTGCTGTTGGTAAAAAAACTAAAATTGAATATGTTCAGGTTAGTTATGCTAAAGATGATGCTTTAGAAATTATTGGCGGAAACATTGACATGAATAATATCATCTCTTTTAGAAACGCTGATGACGATTTCGACTATTCAATGGGAACACAAAGTGTAGTGACTAATTCTGTTATTATCAGAAACCCATTCATCTCTGATAATACACGTTCAAGATGTTTTGAGATTGATTCTTACGACAAAGTGGAAAACTTTGATCCTGCAAAAAAGAAAACGATTGTCAAATTGCAAAATGTGACTATGGTGAATAACGAGGAAAACACTATGGGGTTAGTAAAAGAAGCAGTTTCTTTAAAATCAGAATCTTTCTTGGAAATGGATAAATGTGTGGTTGTAGGGTTCGAAAGTTTCTTGGCTTTAGATGATAAATATTTAGATCCGAAGGAATTTGTTAAAATTAAAATTACTAATTCTACTATTGATAACTGTAATTCAATTGTTTCTAATGAAGCATTGTTCAAATCTGAAGTGCCGTCTAATTGGTTCTCACAAACAGATAAAATGAATATTGTTTCTAGTTCTGGAATTCTTAACTTGTTCTTGAGTAACAACGTGAACAAGAAGCCGGATTTCCGTTTGAAATAAAACATTTCTTTTTTTAAAATATAGGAAGTGCTTCGTCTGGAGCACTTCTTCTTTTTTGTACCAAATCCTTTTTAGTTTGTATATTTGATCCCTATTCCATTTTAAGCAATGATTTCCAAAAGTACTATAGATGCCGTATTTGAAACCGCCCGAGTTGAGGAGGTTATTGGTGATTTCGTACAACTCAAAAGAGCAGGAAGTAATTTTAAAGGATTGAGCCCTTTTTCTGATGAAAAGTCTCCATCTTTTATGGTGTCTCCTGTGAAGCAGATTTGGAAAGATTTTAGTTCTGGAAAAGGAGGTAATGCAGTTACTTTTGTGATGGAGCATGAGCATTTTTCTTTTCCTGAGGCCATTCGTTACTTGGCTAAGAAGTACAACATTGAGATAGAGGAAACGGTACAAACCGATGAAGATGTTGCTGAAGCGAATGAAAAAGAAAGTATGTATCTGGTTTCTGAATTTGCTCAGAAATTTTTTCAAAATTCGATGTTGAATACGGATGAAGGTCAGGCTATCGGATTGTCTTATTTTAAGGAAAGAGGTTTTTCTTCGGATACCATGAAAAAATTCGGATTGGGTTATTCTTCCGAAAATTGGGATGCTTTTACTAAAGAAGCTTTAGGACAAGGTTACAAATTGGAATATCTGGAAAAAGTTGGATTGACTATTCTTCGTGAAGATGGTAGGCATTTTGACCGTTTTAAAGGGCGTGTAATGTTTCCAATTCAAAGTATGTCCGGACGTGTTCTGGGTTTTGGAGGTCGAATTTTGACCAACGATAAAAAAGCTGCAAAATACTTGAATTCTCCCGAAAGTGAGATTTATCATAAAAGCAAAGTGTTGTATGGTATTTACCATGCCAAACAAGCGATTGCAAAACTGGATAATTGCTATTTGTGTGAAGGATATACTGATGTGATTCAAATGCATCAGGCAGGTATTGAAAATGTTGTTTCTTCTTCTGGTACAGCTTTGACACCTGATCAGATTCGTTTGATAAACAGATTGACAAAAAATATCACGGTGCTTTTTGATGGTGATGCGGCGGGTTTAAGAGCGTCTATTCGAGGAATCGATTTGATTTTGGAAGAAGGAATGAATGTCAAAGTATGTACGTTTCCCGATGGCGATGACCCGGATAGTTTTGCCAAAAAAACGCCACACGATGAG